>USSR01000817.1 GCA_900557355.1 uncultured Bacteroides sp. | reverse complement strand
ATTGGACATGGTAATTTGTTACTGCTTTATCTGATGCTGATTATCTTGTTTAAGGTGTTTGCATCCAGTGCCACAAACGGTGGTGGAGGTTGCGGTGGTATCTTTGCACCCTCTTTGTATCTGGGTTGTATTGCAGGCTTCGTCTTCGCCTTTTTCAGTAATAAGTTTGATTTCTCGTACTATTTACCCGAAAAGAATTTTGCCTTGATGGGTATGGCAGGGGTGATGAGTGGTGTCATGCATGCCCCGCTGACCGGGGTCTTCCTGATAGCCGAGCTGACGGGAGGATATGACCTTTTCCTGCCACTGATGATTGTGGCTGCCAGTTCATATCTGACGATTATAGTTTTCGAACCTCATAGTATTTACTCCATGCGTTTGGCCAAGAAGGGAGAATTGCTAACCCATCATAAGGATAAAGCGGTACTTACCCTGATGAAAGTAGAGAATGTCGTGGAGAAAGATTTTGTTGTGGTTCATCCTGAAATGGATTTGGGTGAGTTGGTGAAGGCTATTTCGGCTTCACGGCGTAATATATTCCCTGTAACGGATAAGAGTGGGATACTGATTGGAATTGTCACTTTAGATGATATCCGAAATATCATGTTCAGGCAGGAACTATATCATCGTTTCACAGTAGGAAAACTGATGACGGCTATCCCCGCACGTCTGTATGATACGGATAACATGGAGCAGGTGATGCGTACGTTTGATGATACGAAAGCATGGAACCTTCCTGTAGTAGATGAAGAAGGACACTATTTGGGATTTGTCTCCAAGTCTAAGATATTCAACTCATACCGTCAGGTATTGGTACATTTCTCTGAAGATTAGAAAGTTTTTATATGATGAAGAAAGAAGATTTACGGATTGTTTACATGGGTACTCCGGATTTTGCAGTGGAGTCCTTGCGTTGTTTGGTAGAAGGTGGATATAATGTAGTAGGGGTCATCACCATGCCTGATAAACCGGCGGGTAGAGGGCATAAACTTCAGTTCTCTCCTGTGAAGCAATATGCACTGGAACAGAATCTTCCTTTATTGCAGCCGGAAAAATTGAAAGATGAGGCTTTTGTCGGAGCTCTGCGTGAGTGGAAAGCCGATTTGCAAATAGTGGTTGCTTTCCGTATGCTGCCCGAGGTGGTATGGAATATGCCACGTTTGGGAACCTTCAATCTTCATGCTTCTCTTTTGCCCCAATACCGGGGAGCAGCTCCCATTAATTGGGCAGTTATCAATGGTGATACAGAAACGGGAATCACGACTTTTTTCCTGCGTCATGAGATTGATACAGGCGAAGTGATTCAGCAAGTGCGTATTCCTATCGCAGATACAGATAATGTAGGCATTGTACACGATAAGCTGATGATGCTTGGTGGAAAACTGGTAACTGAAACGGTGGATGCAATATTGAATGATGCTGTGAAACCTATTCCACAGGAAGAAATGGCGATTGTAGGCGAGTTGCGACCGGCACCGAAGATTTTTAAAGATACATGCCGCATCGATTGGAATCAACCAGTCAAACGTATTTATGATTTTATCCGTGGTTTGTCTCCTTATCCGGCTGCCTGGTCAGAACTGGTTCAATCCGATGGAGAAGCGGTAGTTGTGAAGATATTTGAGACAAAAAAGATATTAAAGTCCCATGAATTAGCTCCCGGTACTTTGCTGACAGATGGCAAAACTTATATCCATGTGGCTGCGGCAGACGGCTTTATTGATATACATGCCTTGCAGCTTCCCGGCAAGAAGCGTCTGAAGACAGATGAACTTTTGCGTGGCTTCCGGTTGACCGAAGAGTTCAGAATGAAATAGTTACGAGCTACGAGCTACAAGTTACAAGCTACAAGTTGCTACGCTATCACTCTGCATAGCACTTGTAGCTTGTAGCTCGTAGCTTGTAACTTATTGCTTATATTTTTGTTCCTTTCCCAAAAATTTCCTTTCTTTGCACATTATTAACTACTAAACATTGAATGCCTATCGGAACACATTACGCTGAAATCTAAAAACACACGTAATGAAAAAGCAAACAAATGCTACTGACGAAACGTTGGTAGCCCTTTATGCACAAGGCAATAACGAGGCATTCGATATCCTGTTGAACCGTTATAAGGATCGTCTTTATGCGTATATCTATTACACGGTACGTAATGAAGAACTGGCGGAAGATATATTTCAGGAAACTTTCACAAAAGCTATTGTCACTATTCAGCAAGGGCGTTACAATGAAAATGGCAAATTTCCTGCTTGGTTGACCCGTATTGCCCATAATCTTATTATTGACTGTTTCCGTCAGGAAAAACAGGAGAATCTGGTATCCTGCGATGAAGAAGAACGGAATTTACTGAACAATATCCGTTTGTCCGAAGGGACGGTTGAATCTGAAATCGTAAATCATCAGATTCTTTCAGATGTGCGTCGTTTAATAAAGCACTTGCCGGACGAACAACGTGAGGTCGTACATATGCGTTTTTATCAAGACCTCAGTTTCAAGGAGATAGCTGAGATGACGGGAGTCAGTATCAATACTTCTTTGGGGCGGATGCGTTATGCCATTTTAAACCTGAGACGGATGGCGGAGAAATATGGAATAGCCTTGACCGTAAACTAAAATATTTCATTCAATTTAACTCACGGATTTGCCCGGGCATAGTGGTTTTACATTATGCTCGGGCGGTTTGTCTACAAAACTCATATTTTTTATAGTTTCTCGTATACTATTTTTCTTTCTCTCACGTTCTTATCATATAAAGGAACTCCTATCTCATGACGGGTAGCCTGTGACTTCAGCTTTTAATTTTTAATTATCAATTTTTAATTCAATGAGCCTATGGATAAAAAAACTACTCCTTCCTTTTCTTCTTCATCCGTAAAACCGCGTACATCCGGTGGTACAATATCCGGTGAACGTCCGCAGCCTTCTGAGAAAACTTTGGATTTTCTTCGTAGTCTGGCCCGCAATTACCGGATTGTAACTCAGCTTCCGCAAGGCTTGCAGGGGATAATATTAGGATGAATGAAATCTTTTGTCTACATTTGTACGTTATATCTATATATAATCTGTAAAATGTAGTGTATTATGAAACCAATCATAGCTC
>USSR01000816.1 GCA_900557355.1 uncultured Bacteroides sp. | reverse complement strand
CGACTTTGGAAGATATTGCTCTTAAAATAGGAAAGTCTACCCGGTTTGTTTTTGACCGTATTAAATTGAATTCTCTTATTCCTGAACTAAAAGAGCGGGTAAGAAATGGAGATATACCATTGTCCGGTGCTATGATTCTTTCTAAATTGGATGAAGATACTCAAAAAGAGTTTCATGAGGAGGAGGAAGAACAATGTACTACTGCTATGATTCGAGAATTTGTGAGTAATTCTTTCATGGAGCTTGGTAACGCACCTTGGATTAAAGATGATTCCGATAATTGGGAAAATACTGATATTAAATCATGTTCTCAATGTGAGAATAATACGTGTAATCATGGTTGTTTGTTCTATGAAATGAATAGTAAGGATGCTAGATGTATCAATGCTGCTTGCTATGAGAAAAAACAGATTGCTTATGTGACGCGGAAAATTCAACTAGAATATGAACATCTTGTTAAAGTTGGCGAACCTCTTTCATTTGGAAAAACAGTAATTATCGCTAGACGTCCCGATACATATTGGGGAGAAGATAGAAAGGTTTTCTATGAAAAAACTTTGGAAGCTGTTAAACAACTTGGATTTGAAATAGTTGATCCTGATGAAATCTTTAGATGTAAGTGCTGGTATTCAGAAGATGATGAACGCACTTTGAAAATGCTTGAAGATGGAGAAGTTTATCGTTGTCTTTCATTTTTTGGACATTATTCTCCCGAATTTAACGTTAGTTTCTATTATGTTAGAAAAGAAACGGCTTCCTCTACTTCCGCCGTTGCCGATCTAAAAGAGATAGAAAGGGAAAAAATAAACGCCCAATTAAAAAGAGCGAAGGATATAGTCAAGGAGAAGTCTGCTGAAGAAATGCGTAAGTGGGCGCAAGAGAAAACATATTATCAGAGAACAAAAGAATTCTCTGAAAATGAACAACTTGTTTTTGATGTGCTGGTTCTTAGCGGTTGTAGCAGTACTTATCTTGAAAAACTGAATTTGAAAAAATGGAATGGTGAGAGTGATTTTGTAAATTATGTCAAGAACAACCAAGCTGACCGACACCAATGGTATAGAGCCTTTATTGCTGAATGCTTATCATCGAATAATGTGAATTTCTACTCCTATTTGCAAAAGTGTCAGAAAATCCTTTTTGCAGAACAATATCCGGATGATTTCAAAGCGCTCTCTAAGAAACTTGCGGATTCATATGATAAGAAAGAAAAGAAGCTCAAAGAAAGACTGAAAGAGCTAAATAACGATAACACAGAGGAAGCCTAGTGGTTTCCTCTCTTTATTGACGCACTTATGAAAACGTGGACTGGCGAACAACTTGCTATACTTGACAGTGAGTACCCGACTGCTGATTTAAAAGAACTTGCTAGACGTCTTGATAAAACACTTAGTGCTGTTAAAACAAAGGCCTTGATTCGAAAACTTAGGCGCTCTCCGAGAATCTCGTTTTGGAATAGTGAGAGACTTGATAAATTGAAAAAGTTGTATCCCAATCATACTAATGAGGAAATAGCACAGATATTAGGTACCACTTATTCTGCTGTAAATGGAATTGCATTTAAATTACGGCTCTTTAAATCTAAAGAATTTAAATTTCAATGCGCTTCTAAAAGCTTCTTTCCCAAAGGCCACCAACCGATGAACAAGGGACGTAAGCAAACGGAATATATGTCAGAGGAACAATTGGCAAAAACGAAAGCTACTCGATTTAAGAAAGGACATATCCCCAAAAATCATAAACCAGTCGGTTATGAACGCATAACTCGTGACGGTTACATTGAAGTGAAAACTGCCGAACCGAATGTCTTTGAACTTAAACATCGGCTTGTATGGATTGAGCATAATGGAGAAATCCCCCCTGGTTATAATATTCAGTTTAAGGATGGCAACAGGCAAAACGTTTCCATTGAGAACCTTTACATGATTAGTCGTTCTGAACAATTAAAAAAAGAGAATTCTTTGTATGCCCGATATCCGGAAGATGTTCAGTACCTAATCAAGCTAAAAGGAGCTTTGAATAGACAAATTAATAAAGCAACAAAAAAGAATGAATCATGACTGATGGAGCAATAGATAGATTGAAAGAAATGGTTAATAAACCATTCCTTTATCAGAATGAAGAAGTTGTAATTCTCAATTACTGTGACGGTACCGGTGATGATGGTACCGAAGTTGAGATATACTTGAATAATGGCAAAGTATTGGTATTTAGTATGTTTGATTTGGCTTCCAAATTGAATCGTTTTCGGCCAATAACAAACACAGTTGTCGTGTTGGCTAATGAACGGTTGAATAAGGTGTCTACAGTGAACCCTACCATTTTACAAGATTTGAGGAATTTGGTTCTTCAACAAATTAAGGATGTGAAAGAAGATCCTAGTAAAGTGAGCCAAGCAAAACAAGTTTTCCAAGGGGTTAATACCGTAATCAATCTTGCTAAGACAGAATTAGAGTACAGGAAATATTTAGATACAACAGACCCCTCAAAATAAATAATAGTATGCTGATAGATAAAGAATATGTTCATTGGTTTCGCATCAGAGACCAACCTAATAGAATCGTGTGAGATTATTCATAGTCTAACAATTTAACCCGATCGATATGATAACATTGAATAGGTTTGCCCAGAGATGCTTGAATATCATGAGGAAGCGCTTTAAGATGAATGAGCATAGCTCAAGAAAAGCGTTTAGCATAAGAATTGAAGCCGTTTGGAGAAAATTCGATATTGCTTCTAAATATAGGAGTGATAATCTTCCTAAATATTCGGAAGATGAAGAATTGGCAGCCGAGATGATAATTTACCTTGTTGCCTATTTAAAAAGATTTGGTTGTGAGGACATTGAACAGCTTATCAAAGATAAGATAGAGTTCGATGATAGAAAAAATGATTAGGTGTTGTTACTGACTGTTTGTGTTGTTGATTTTGTGTTGTTGATTTTAATATAGTTAGTTATGACAGAGATTATTCAAGTCTGCCTACTTGATTTTAATAAGGGGCAGCTCACGGGATTGCCGAAAAATCCACGTTTTTTTCGTGATTACCGCTTTGAAGCGATGAAGAAAAGCATTCAGGATTCGCCAGAGATGCTTGAGCTTCGAGAACTTATAGTTT
>USSR01000815.1 GCA_900557355.1 uncultured Bacteroides sp. | reverse complement strand
ACATGCCAACTGGTATCCGGTAGACGGAACCGTAAAGAAAGTGGCACACCATAATGGTAAGTTCATGAAAGCTTGGCTGCCGAAAGCCAGTACCGACAACGAACGCTCTACAGTGGTGATTGAAACTCCCGAAGGTGTAGAAGTAATGGCTCGGCAGATTGCCGGAGCTATGGCACGACGTATCGTCACTTATGCCGAACCCGGCGAAGACTGTTATATCGATGAACACATGGGCTTTATCAAGTTCGGGTCTCGTGTAGATGTTTATCTCCCGTTGGGCACAGAAGTGTTCGTGAAAATGGGACAAACCACCACAGGAAACCAGACCGTGATAGCCAAACTAAAATAACTAAACAATGGCTAACCGTATTACTCGCCATATCCCCAATACACTGACATGCCTGAATCTGTTCTCCGGCTGTATTGCATGTGTTATGGCATTTGAGTTCAAGTATGACTGGGCTCTGACTTTCATCATTATCAGTGCTGTGTTCGACTTCCTCGATGGAATGTCGGCGCGGGTATTGCATGCCCCTTCTCCCATTGGAAAAGAATTGGACTCCCTGGCAGACGATATCAGTTTCGGATTAGTACCTTCAGTTATCATATTCTCCTTATTGCGTGAGACGACTTACCCCGATTGGATGAGCAGCTTTCAGGAATATGTTCCCTATTTTGCTTTTCTCATTGCCATATTTTCAGCACTGCGTCTGGCAAAATTCAATATTGACGAACGCCAAACCAGTTCATTCATCGGACTAAATACACCAGCCAACACATTGTTTTGGGCGGCAGCCGCTGCGCAATACCATGACTGGCTGATACAAGGTGGGGTAGTTCTGTATGGACTACTAATCTGTATTGTACTATTCTCCCTGCTGCTGGTTTCCGAGTTTCCAATGTTTGCTTTCAAATTAAAGAACCTCTCTTGGGAAGAAAATAAAATCCGTTATTTATTTTTGATAGTCAGTATTCCTCTACTTATTTTCGTAGGACTTGCTGCTGTCATAGGCTGGTACATCATTCTATGCTGGTTTGTTAGAAAGAAACTCTAAACAAATCTTTTGGCACAGTTGTTGTACTATCGTTCGTAAGACGAACAATATATAAAACGATTAGCCCATGTTTCATATCTTAGGATTTCTATTTGTCATCATAGTCGTTATTCTGGTCATCGGACTCAGTATCATCGGCACCGTTCTCCGGACTATCTTCGGACTGGGAGGAAAGCGTCGTTCTTCCTCCGGCAGTTATCAATCTGGGCAAGGTTATTCTTACTCAGGCGGTCAACAACCAAACTCTTCTTCACAAACCGATGAAGGAACCACTTCTGAAGGAAATAATATTCATAGAAAACACAAAAAACTCTTCTCTAAAGATGAAGGAGAGTATGTGGATTTTGAAGAAATTAAAGAATAATCAGACACGCCGTTTTGCAGCAAAGAAATCTTTCATTAAGGCAGCACAATCATCAGCAAGAATCCCTTTCACAACCACCGTTTTCGGATGTAACGCCTGTGGTGCATAACGCTGATATCCGCGCTTTTCATCTTCAGCACCAAACACAAGCCGCCCCATCTGCGCCCAGGCTATGGCACCGGCACACATGACACAAGGTTCAACCGTAACATAAAGAGTACATTCATTCAGATATTTTCCACCAAGGGTAGAAGCAGCAGCAGTAATTGCTTGCATTTCAGCATGAGCTGTCACGTCTGTCAATGTTTCTGTCAGGTTATGGGCACGTGCTATAATACGCTCTTTGCAAACAACAATCGCACCAACAGGCACCTCTCCTCTTTCTGCTGCCTTACGTGCTTCTACAAGCGCTTGCTTCATATAAAAGTTATCGTCCACCACCCTTTTACCTTTAATTTTTAATTCTCAATTTATCTTCGCATATCATGTTCTCCAAAAAGAGTCGGATAGTCCTCTTCCATATTTTTATGGATAAACATGAGAATAGTCTCCCGAAGCCAGCGTGATTTATTCGTTATCTTATACTTCTCCAGATAACGGTCTACAATCCGCAGCTCTTCTTCGCTCATCAGACATACGATGCGCTGTTCACGTTTCGGCTCTTCGGGTGTTGCTTTCGCACACGTTTTATCTCTCTTTCTCATATTTACTGCAAAATTAGTTTTACTTCTGTAAATACAAAGCAGAAAAAACGTATTTTTGCATAGAAACAGCTAAAATAGGGATAAATACAGGTATGGCAGCACACAATACCCTTGGAAAAGACGGAGAAGACGCCGCAGTAGCGTATCTGGAACGCAACGGATATATCATTCGCCACCGTAATTGGCGCAAAAACCATCTGGAACTGGACATTGTGGCAGTCAAAGATGAATTGTTGATTGTAGTGGAAGTGAAGACACGAAGCAATACGGAATACATCGAACCGCAAGATGCCGTTAATTGGCAGAAAATACGCCACATTGTAGTGGCTGCCGATGCATATATCAAGCATTTCAGTATAGACATTCCTGTTCGTTTTGATATTATCACCGCGGTCGGCGAAGCTGGAGCATTTGAAATAGAACATATTAAGGATGCATTTTATCCGCCAATGTTCTGAATTATAAATTGCAGTAAAATGAATATAAACGAACTCATAGCCCAACCGGAAGGACGACGTCTGGAATTCAAAGGCGAACTTCCTACAAATGTCGGTGATAATGTCGGTGATGTCAGCAATATTGATAACAATATCAGCTATAATGAATTGAAAATCACACAACTGATCTTGCATAATCCGAATATTACAACCAAGGAAATAGCTGAAACCTTAGGGATTAGCACACGCCAGTGTGAACGCATTATCGCAAAACTTAGACAATCCGGAAAATTATTACGCAAAGGTTCTGCAAGAACCGGTTACTGGGAGATTAATAACTATTAAAAATATCTGGAAATTATTATGGATATAGAAACTGCCCGCGAATACTGCCTAGCCAAGAAAGCAGTCACAGAATGCCTTCCATTCGATGAGTATTCACTCGTGATGAAAGTTATGGATAAAATGTTCGTATTGATTGACCTAGAATACTCCAACAAGATTTGTATGAAGTGCGATCCTGAGTATGCCATAGAGTTGCGCGAACGTTACTCAGCC
>USSR01000814.1 GCA_900557355.1 uncultured Bacteroides sp. | reverse complement strand
CCGGACAATTACATCAATTGCCCGGCTTTTATTATCAAGTGATGAAAAACGGAGACTTACTTTCTGTTCTGTCTCTCTTTCATCAACTGTTCCTGTTGTTTCTGCATTGCCTCCAGGCGAGCGGCAAAGCCGGTTTTCTTAGCTTTCTTCGGATCTTTCTTTCGGGCTTCCAATTGGGCAAGAAGTTTCTCTTCATTCGTAGTCTTGCGCAGAATGAGAGTAGTCACCACACTAATCAATGTCGATATGAAGTAGTAATAGTTCAAACCTGAAGGATAGCTGTTCAAGATAAACAACATCATAATCGGCATGAGATAGGTCATCCACTTCATCGCTGCCATCTGCGGGTTTGCTCCGGTATCCTGTTGTTGCATCATGAACTTGGAGTTCAGAATATTCACAACGGTCATCAGTAAGCAGAACAAACTGAGGTGACTGCCCAGAAACGGGATATTGAACGGGAAGTTGATGAAAGCATCATACGTTGAAAGGTCATCAGCCCATAAGAAGCTCTGTTGACGCAATTCGATAGCACTTGGCACGAACATGAACAGCGCAATCAGAACGGGAAATTGTACCAACATCGGCAAACAACCACCCATCGGACTCACACCATACTGGCTGTACATTCCCATTACCTCCTGTTGCTTCTTCATCGCATCTTCCTGCTTGGGGTATTTCTTGTTGATTTCGTCTATTTTCGGTTTCAACACGCGCATCTTGGCAGAAGATATATACGTTTTCCAGGTAGCGGGGAATACGACTGCTTTTACAATCAATGTCATCAGTAACAATACGATACCCATGCTCAGACCCCAACCGGACAACCAGTCAAAGATATTAATAGTAAACCATTTGTTGATCCAGCGGATCAACGGCCAACCTAAATAAACCAGGCGGTTCAGTTCCCATTTCTCTTCGCGTCCTTTGTCCAGTGCAGTCAGCGTCTTGTAATGGTTCGGGCCGAAGTAAAAGAACATCTGTGTAGGCTGTTTGCCTGTCGGGTCAAAGCTCGTACTCATTTCAGCAGAGTAGTCCTTGATGTATCCACTGCCTTCTCTCTCCATTTTAGATACTAACTTCGTTTTTTCAAAGTCGGTGTCTGCAATAAATACTGAAGAGAAGAACTGATTCTTGAAAGCAATCCAGTCCAGACGTTCCGGTACTTCTTTTTCATCATCTTTATTGGCTGATAAATAATCTGTACCATCACCCATGAACTTGTAAGTCAGTTCAGACAGACGGTTCTCGTATACATAACCCTTTTCGATCTGACGGGCGCGTTGTGCCCATTCGATGTCTACATAGTTATTACTTGCTGCCAACTTATCTGCCATGCCTTTAGCTTCGATGCTGAAGTCCACCAGGTAAGTGTTGGGATGCAATGCATACTTGAAGTCTATAAAACTTGCACTGTCAGCAGACAGACGCATCGTTACAGTGCTGTCCGTACGGTTCACAGTGGTGAAGTAATAGTCCTTAGTCTGTATTGTTTCCTTTTTATTATAGAAAAGGAAATTCATGGAAACATCGTTTCCGGTGAATAAGGTTACAGGAGTCTTCTTGTCCTGCTCCATATACTCTTTCAATACAGCGGAGAATATGGAACCGCCTTTGGTGCTGAGGGTCAACTCAGCCACGTCGTTCTGAATAGTAATCAGCGAATCTGTTCCTTGGAGAGCATTGAAGAAGAGTGAAGTAGAATCCACAGTTTCTACATCTTTTTCATTTGCCAATGCTGCATCCGCTTTGGCTTTCAGTGCTTCTTCACGTTGCTGTACCAGCGCAATGGAATCATAATAACGCTGCTGTGCCTCCAATTGCTCTTTGCTGGGGCGACTCAGAAAACTGAAGCCGACTAACAAAATTGCTATTAAAACAAGACCTGTAATGGTGTTTTTATCCATGAATAATTTCTAGTTTACAATTTTATAATTATTGAAATAATCTTATTTCTTTGCTTTTTCCTTTTCCTCGAAACTTTCGATAGATGCTTTAATGAAAGCCACGAACAACGGATGGGGATTCAATACCGTACTGCTGTATTCCGGATGGAATTGAGTTCCGACAAACCACTTCAGTTCCGGTATTTCTACGATTTCCACCAAGTCCGATTCCGGGTTGATACCTACACATTTCATGCCGGCTGCTTCATACTCCGTTTTATACTGGTTATTGAATTCATAGCGATGGCGGTGGCGTTCCTGGATGTGTTCTGTTCCGTATGCCTCGTATGCCTTGCTGCCTTTTTGCAAAATACATTCGTAAGCTCCCAGACGCATCGTTCCACCCATATTGGTGATGGATTTCTGCTCTTCCATGATGTCAATCACATTATGCGGAGTTTTCTCATTCATTTCGCGTGAGTCAGCATCAGTATATCCCAGTACGTTGCGTGCAAATTCGATAGCAATGCATTGCATTCCCAGGCAGATACCGAAAGTCGGAATATCATGCGTGCGTGCATATTTGATAGCTACGAACTTACCAGCAACACCACGTTCGCCGAATCCCGGGCCAATCAATATACCTGCCATGCCTTTCAATGCTTCCGCTACATTTTCTTCCGTGAGCTTTTCACTGTTCACGAAGTCTACAGATACCTTACAGTCATTGTACGTACCGGCTTGTGACAGGGCTTCACGGATGGATTTGTATGCATCCTGCAAATCATATTTGCCAACTAGTGCGATGTGCAGCGGTTCTGTATTTTCCGCTTTATGACGGCGTTCAAGAAAAGCACGCCACGGGCCCAGTCCCGGTGTGTCGCCTACGGGCAATCCCATTTTCTTCAATATTGTTTCATCCAGTTTCTGAGCCTGCATCAGGATGGGAACTTCGTAGATGGTAGGAGCATCGATGCTCTGTACTACTGCGTTTTCATCCACATTACAGAACAAAGCAACTTTCTTGCGTACGTTGCTACTCAATTCGTGTTCCGTGCGCAAAACCAATATATCCGGTTGGATACCTGCACTCTGCAATTCCTTTACGGAGTGTTGTGTCGGTTTGGTTTTCAATTCACCGGCGGCTGTGAGGTAAGGCACATATGTAAGGTGTACACACAATGCGTCACGTCCCAGTTCCCACTTCAACTGACGGATACTTTCCAGATAAGGCAAGG
>USSR01000813.1 GCA_900557355.1 uncultured Bacteroides sp. | reverse complement strand
GAGTTGTTCTGGCTATTGCGTATTTGATAGAATCGCTCAAATATATGTTCTCGTTCCGCGGGAGCAATACCAATACCACTATCTGCAACTGTAAGTTCAACATATCGGTGCAGAGGTGCTTTATCTGGAAGACTGGTGTCTTCTCCTGTGTTGAGACTGACCTTCACTTTTCCGTTTTCAGGTGTGAATTTGCAAGCGTTCGACAATAGATTTAAGATGACTTTATCAAAATTCTTAGGGTCTATCCACATTTCTATTTCAGGGGTGGAAGTCTGGAACTCCAGTTCAAGTTTCTTTATTCTTGTCTGTTGTTCAAAGGCCTCTAATATATCGCGGGTGAAGCTTACTATTTCAGCCTTTTTAAATATGAGGGACATCTGTCCTTTATCTATCTTACGGATATCCATTAATTGATTTACCAATTGCAGGATGCGTTCGGCATTCCGTTGTATAGTAGCGTAGAGTTTTCTGCATTCTACATCTTTATCTTTTGCTATCAACTGTTGTAAAGGGCTGATGATAAGTGACATTGGTGTCCGAATTTCATGAGAAATATTGATGAAGAATTGCAGCTTGGCTTCATTAATCTGTTCTGCATGGATGTGTTGCAACATCTTTTGATGCATGTGGTAGCGATGTCGTACCTGCATCACAATAAATCCAATTACTGACAATATTAATAGAGTATATATTAATTTTGCCCAACCTGATACCCACCATGCCGGATCTATCTGGATGATAATTTCTTTCTCTTCTGAATAAGCTGTATAGTCTTTAGCTTTCATCCTGAAATGGTAAGTCCCAGGTGCCAGATCACTGAAAGAGACTCTGTTGACACCTGGCGCTAATGCTACCCAGTTTGCTCCGTTCATAGAATAAAGGTAAGTAATGCGCTCTGGATTATAGAATTCCATAGCTGTAAATTCAATGCTGAACGAGTTGTCTTTATGGCATAGATGAAATTTGTTAGTTTTCTGCACTGCTGTTTCTATGACTTCATGCTTGCCGGATTGTGTTCCCTTCTTTACAGCTTTGTTATGGATGTAGAAATCAGCAATTTTTATTTCTGGCTGTTTTACTTCTGCAGTGATTTCTGCCGGGCGGAAATAAGTGATGCCATTGAGCCCGGCAAAAATAAGATAATCCTCTTTGCCCTTGCAGGCAGCATTTTGACTGAATTCGTTTCCTTGTAGTCCATTTCCTGCATAGTAGTTGGCAAAATCGCCCGTTTCCAGGTTCATGTTTGTGATGCCATAGTTGGTACTAATCCATAATCCATGTTGTCTGTCACTCTGTATGGCACAAATGGTATTATTGGGTAAGCCGTCGTGTGTGGTATAGGTCTTAGAGTTTCCATTTTTACCATCTATATGGATGAGGCCTTTGGTAGTACCTGCCCAGATATCTCCTCGTTCATCTTCAAAAAGGGTCAAAACTATGCTCCCTCCGAATATTCTGTTTTTCTTGTAAGTTGAAGTGAAGCTCATTGTAGATATGTCCAGACATCCCAAACCGTCGTATGTACCGATATATAATTTACCATTGCTGGTGCATAGCAGTGAGGATACCCAACGATTGTGAAGTGCGTTATAGTTTTCCTGATATTCTTTTCCACTTTCAAAAGTATCACATCTGTTTATTTTTCCGGTCTTTAAATCCATATAGAAGACACCTCCGCCCATAACGGCTATCCACAACCGTTCTCCATTTTTGTCTGATACCAAATGCGATATGTTTTTTATTTCATTTTGATTATGATCCTGCAGTTTATAATAGTGACATATACCTGTTTTCGGATTCATTTCTGCCAGCCCTTCTAAGGGTGAAGCTAACCATAATCTGCCATCTGCAGTTTGATGGATGTAATTGATGGTTGATGGTACAGACTGGGCGTTTTCCTTGTGCTCAAAGTGCAGGGAAAGTTTGCTTTCTTCTTTTATGCCATATATGCCGTCATTGGCAGTCCCAAGCCATAAGGTACCTTCACTATCTTTGCATACAGCCTTTATACAGTTTGAGCCTATCTTATTTGTTGTCAGTGATTTGTACCCCATATACTTGAATTGATTTGTTGTAGCCGGAAGCAGCATCACTCCTTTGGCATTGATGCCCAACCATAAGTTTCCTGCTTTATCCTTGGTAATGGCACGTACGTCAGCTTTACTGAAATCGAAAGTACTGAAGCTAAATTCACTTTCTTTTATTTTCTGTGTGTGTGTATCGTATACTTTAATTCCATAACCTATGGTACCGATATAAACTTTCCCTTGTTCGGTAGCACATATTGTATTAATAGGCAGATTGGTAGGAGTAGGACGCATGATGGGGATAAATGTGTCTTCTTGTTGGTTGTAGATGAACATCCCTTTGTTTATATTACTGGCATAAATATTTCCTTTTTCATCTTGGCAAATGGAAGTGACTATATTCCAAGCATTTTCTTTTCCAATGAAGTAGTGGTATATCTGGTTTAATGTGTCGATGCGGTATAAACCTTTACCTTCTGTAGATACCCACAGGTTACCTGTCTGATCTTCAAATAGGTATGTGATGAAAAAACTGGGAACTGGTAATTGTGCTTCTTTAATGACAGGTTCCGTTCCTTCTAATTTTAATGAATAAACACCATGTCCGGAAGTTCCTATTAATAGGTCTCCATTTTTGCGTTCTAATATCGTACTGATATGTGCGCTCATGTTTTCTCCTGTTTGATAGAAGATAGGTATTTCTTTAAAGAGATCTGTTGCAGGATTATAGAGTTGTAGTCCACGTTGAGTACCTACTAAAAAGTGTCCTTTGCTATCTTCAAAGAGAGTCCGTACGTTATTATCTACTAAGGAACTGTCATTCCCTTCTTTGTGTTTATATATACTGAACTTAGCACCGTCATAACGGTTTAGACCGTCATCGGTAGCTATCCATATGACTCCGTCTTTAGCTTGATATATCTGATTGATATTGCTGTTCGATAGTTCGCGGTCTACTGTGAATAATTTCTCTGATTGACTGTATCCGTATGTTGCGAAGAAAAGAAATAAGATGGATAATAGCGTTTTCATGATTATGTTGGGGTTAGCAATTGTGATACAAAAGTAATTGAAAACAGATATTCTCGCAAACATACT
>USSR01000812.1 GCA_900557355.1 uncultured Bacteroides sp. | reverse complement strand
ATGCATTCAGGGGTTATTCTTCATCGTCCTGTGGTCCGTTCAGAACAAATAATGATCCGTGTTTTACGTAACATGGTTCCTTTTGTCTTTTTTTCGGTCTGCATGTTGCTGGTTTTTCATTTTCATTTT
This sequence comes from uncultured Bacteroides sp., assembly GCA_900557355.1. Classification (GTDB taxonomy): domain Bacteria; phylum Bacteroidota; class Bacteroidia; order Bacteroidales; family Bacteroidaceae; genus Bacteroides. Next base: position 2,998 of record USSR01000812.1, on the reverse strand, counting down.
TCTCATTCCCGTTATTTCGGATTGTTTTATGTCGCTCTGATAATTGTCATTGTCATCTATCGTTTGACCTCCCGTCACTTTCTGGAACTTTATCGAAGAAAAGGCGGAAATGTCCGTAAGGTAGTATTGGTTGGGAGTCATGAGAATATGCAGGAATTATATCATGCAATGACGGATGATCCTACGTCCGGTTATCGTGTACTAGGTTATTTCGAGGATTTTCCTTCGAATCAGTATCCACAAGATGTCTCTTATCTGGGACAACCGAACGAAGTGATTGATTTTCTAGAAAAACATACGGGAGAGATCGCCCAGCTTTACTGTAGTCTTCCTTCTGTGCGAAGTGCGGAGATTGTTTCCATCATTAATTACTGTGAAAATCATCTGGTCCGTTTCTTTAGTGTTCCTAATGTTCGTAACTATTTGAAACGTAGGATGCATTTTGAGCTAATGGGTAATGTTCCTGTACTTTCCATTCGTTGCGAACCGTTGGAGTCATTGGAGAACCGTATTATCAAGCGTGCTTTTGATGTTATTTGTTCAGGACTGTTTCTTTGTACCGTCTTTCCTTTCATCTATATATTCTTCGGAATCGCGATTAAGCTAAGTTCTCCCGGCCCTATCTTTTTCAAGCAGAAACGTAGTGGTGAGGATGGTCGTGAGTTCTGGTGTTACAAGTTCCGATCAATGCGGGTGAATGCGCAGTGTGATACTCTTCAGGCTACGGAAAATGATCCTCGTAAAACGCGTATCGGAGAGATAATGAGAAAGACAAGTGTGGATGAATTGCCACAATTCATCAATGTGTTGAAAGGGGATATGTCTATTGTAGGTCCCCGGCCACACATGTTGAAGCATACGGAGGAATATTCTAATCTGATAAACCAGTTTATGGTTCGCCACTTTGTTAAACCTGGAATAACAGGCTGGGCACAAGTGACGGGATATCGTGGTGAAACGAAGGAACTCTGGCAGATGGAAGGACGTGTGCTGCGTGATATCTGGTATATAGAACACTGGACATTCCTGTTGGATTTATATATCATGTATAAGACGGTGTATAATGCTGTACGTGGAGAAAAAGAAGCATATTAGAAAATTAAAGATTAAAAATTAAAAGGTAGGTGCGCTTGCCTTAAAACTTAGGAATTAAAGGGCGTTTAATTATGAATTTAAGAATTATGATGAGAAGACTTAACAAAAGAAATTTGTGGCTACTGTTGTTGCCATTCCTATTGACTGCCTGTCAGTCTTATAAAAAGGTTCCATATTTCCAAAATGTGGAAGTTGTGAACGAGGCAGAACAACAGGAAAAACTGTATGATGCCAGGATCATGCCCAAGGATTTGTTGACTATTGTGGTATCGTGTACTAATCCTGAATTAGCAACCCCTTTTAACTTGACAGTGGCTAGCAATGCCGGAATAGCTGTGAGTACTTCGTCTTATGTGACTACGCAACCTGTATTACAACCTTATTTGGTAGATAATGAAGGAAATATAAATTTTCCTGTATTAGGAGAATTGAAGTTAGGCGGCTTAACGAAAAGGGAAGCTGAACAGCTGATTATAGATAAATTGAAGCCTTACATGAAGGAGACTCCCATTGTAACGGTGCGTATGGTAAATTATAAAATATCTGTTATCGGCGAAGTTACCAGACCGGGTACTTTTACTATCTCTAATGAGAAAGTAAATCTGTTGGAAGCATTAGCCATGGCAGGTGATATGACAGTATACGGTCTTCGTGATAATGTGAAGTTGATTCGTGAGGACGCAAACGGCAAACAGCAAATTGTAACCTTGGATTTGAATAAGGCCGAAACCATTCTTTCACCTTACTATTGGTTACAGCAGAATGATATTGTTTATGTAACCCCTAATAAAGCAAAGGCTCGAAATTCGGATGTGGGCAACAGTACCAGTCTTTGGTTCTCTGCTACTTCTATTTTGGTATCTATCGTCAGCCTATTAGTAAATATTTTAAAATAATGATTTGCAATGAAAGAAACAGATTTCAACGAAGCACAAGAATCTAAGGAAGAAAATATAGACGTTAAGGAACTACTGTTTAAGTATTTGATCCACTGGCCTTGGTTTGTGGGTGCGGTTGTGGCGTGTTTGATTGCGGCATGGGTCTATCTTTATATATCCACTCCCGTATATAATATTTCCGCTACGGTTTTAATAAAGGATGATAAGAAAGGTGGTAGTGCCGGAATGCTTTCCGGGTTGGAGAGTCTGGGATTGGATGGTATGGTCTCTTCTTCGCAGAATATTGATAACGAGATTGAAGTTCTCCGTTCCAAGACTATCGTTAAAGAGGTGGTTGAAGATTTGGGGCTTTATATTTCCTATACGGATGAAGATGAATTCCCTTCCAGAAACACGTATAAGACTTCACCGGTACAAGTGAGTCTGACTCCGCAGGAAGCTGATTTGTTGGAGGAACCGATGATTGTGGAGATGGCATTGCAACCACAGGGAAGTATGGATGTGAATGTGAAGATTGCCGGTAATAAATATCAGAAACATTTCGAAAAATTGCCGGCTGTTTTTCCTACCGGCAAAGGGACATTGGCTTTTTTCCTGACGCCGGACTCGGTATTATCTTCTAAAAGGACATTGGAAGAAATTACAGATCCGGAAAAGACTACACGTAATATTACAGCAACAATTAATAGGCCTTTGGCTGTAGCGAAATGGTGTTGTAAGAATATGACTATCGAACCTACTTCCAAAACCACTTCTGTAGCTGTCATATCATTGAAAAATTCAAATGTACAGCGCGGCAAGGATTTTATCAATAAGCTGTTGGAGATGTATAATATCAATACGAATAATGATAAGAACGAGGTGGCGCAGAAAACAGCAGAATTTATCAATGAACGTATTAGTATTATTTCGAAAGAACTCGGTAGTACGGAAAAGGATCTGGAAAGTTTTAAGCGTGGAGCGGGTATTACAGATTTAACCAGTGATGCACAGATAGCTTTGTT
>USSR01000811.1 GCA_900557355.1 uncultured Bacteroides sp. | reverse complement strand
GCCTTCTTGTACGAAAGCATGGATAGACTCATCTCTGAATGACAAACGATTGGCTTTCAAAACCTCGGACTCATCTGTTATAGGATTATCTATCTTTTTCCAGCTCGTGCCACTATATCCACGTGGCATATAACATTCATAATTCCGATAATCTAAATGGCAGGAATAAAAAGAAACCGGCTGCCCTTCGATTGTGGTTGTCATTTTCACCATAGCACGGCTTTCATCACCCGGTACAATGCAACATTTAGTCATGCTATCCGGTTTGAATTTACTTAAAATACCAATTGCCAGATCGAAAGTCTCTCCATAATAATGCTTTCCCCTCTTCTTCAATTCCTCTATCACGTGTGGTATAAACCGTTTTCCATCTCTGACTTCACATAGGAAAACTACATCTGCATCCATCTGGTCTAATACATCAATAATTCCTTGATCCCCATTAGGCACTTTAGCACCTCCATGCCACAGGTTTAATTGAAAAACAGTAAATGTACTTTTTGCTTTTGCATTGCAGAGGTTAATTGAACAAAACAGACATAGTAACAATAATAGTAAACTCTTTTTCATTTCGTTAATGCATTCTATAACTTTGATAAATTATAAGTTTATACAAAAGTAGTACATTCTCTGTGCATTCCAATCTATTTATGTAGTTTTTGAGTTCTCTTATCCGGCCAGTTCTTTTATTACTACTTTATTTAGCAGAACCAGATTCAGGAGTCTCATTTATGTCCTCAACATTAGTATCAACAGTTACTTTTTCAGCTCCAACAGGTAATGTTAATTTATAACGAATATTTTTTCCTATATCCCATTTAGCAGATTCACCTAAAGTAACGACTTTTGTACCCTCAAAATAAGTATGTCCATCTTTCTCTGTTTTATATGTCACAGATATAGTCTTTGATGCAACAGATTGCGGTAACAACATCAATTTATTGTAAAAGCAGTAAAATTGTCATTACTAGTCACTGCCGCTCTCGTTGTTCCCTTTACCACCGTAGTAACATCAATTTTTGCCTTTTGACCAACATTCTCAATCTCCTCATTCTGTGAGCAACCTACAATTGCCAACACAGCAACTGCTGTTAATAAAATCTTCTTCATAATCGTTTGTTTTATAAGTTAATAATTTTATTTGTTTACTTTCAATTTACAGGTAATTCTACATTCGTCTCATCATCCCAATCGCCGACATCACCCCCCATGCCTCCGCCTCCATCGGGAGGAACTTCCACATCATCCACTTCTATTTCTTCATCAATCGGTATTTCAATATCCGTTGCCGGATCTCCCCCTCCCTCTTCAGGAGGAGCAGGCGGAGGAGATGGAGCAGTTACAGCAGCTGTTATGTCAACCTTTACTTCCTGAACCGTATTATCCACCTTCACAAGTAGTAATTTCATCGTTACCTCGCTGCCTGAACGTGTGCCAGTTGATTCTGACGTAAAAAAAGCAGAAAAGCTACCACGTGTCACATCACCTCCTTTTCGGGCCTCTACATAAATCGGGGCAACACTTGCTGTACATGAGCCATTACTGATGTAATAAGAGCCATTCATCCCGTCCACATTACAGATAATGCTTGCCACATTCTTCAATCCTTTCACCTTTATTTCAAAAGAATAGTTCTTGACTACCAGTTTCGGCTGAAACTCCATCAAAAGCATCTTCTCATTCTCTATTCTCATATCTTTCACACTTACTACATACAAAGGGTCTGGTGACCACACCATCGTTTCACTGGTATTAAGCCCTGTACACGGTCCGGTGTAAGCCTCAATCGTCTCAAACGACTTTTCGCCACGAATCAACACGCACTCCGTATTATAATTGTAAATTACTATGTCATAATCTCCCGGTGGCACCTTCACTTCGCCCCCCTCGGCTGCTAACCAGCCTTCCACCTTTCCTCCTTCTTCGCTTTTCGGGTAGAAGATCTCACCCTCATTCCTTCGGGCAACTGATCCGTCACCCCCTTCCAATTAAGCTTGATCTGTACTCCGCTGACAGGATAATCATCCAGTATATCTCTAAATTCACATCCAACTAAGAGTACCGATAGCCCTAATAGAAGCAAAAGAAACACACAATTTATACACCGCATAGCTACCGCCTCCTCCCCTGAATGAGCCATACCAAAGAAACCTTGGCTTTCGTAGGCCCTATAAAATGATAGCGTCCGCTACTTGTCCATATCAAATCACTTTCGTAGGTAGTATATTTTCGGTATTCCGTCTCCAGATAGCCAATCCCCAGACTGAATTCAAGAGCCAGGTACCGGGCCAGTTGATGACTGTAACCATAAGTCAGTCCGGAAGCTGCATAATAGTTTCCCCGATATCCTTTATCCTTATCAAACTGGAAGTCATACGCTCCCCCTTCGGCATATATCCCCACAAAATGCCCTGTCAGCCGTTCACGATTCTTGCGATTCCCAAGCCAGTAACGTACCTCAGCTCCTCCCGAAAGAAGTTGGTAACAGAAACCGTGCTTGCTATCCGACCACCAGGGACATTTATATTCCATATTCAAAGACCACCGCTGCCCTACGGGCAGTTCCACCTCCACATTCGGAGCCAAAGCTAAATCATAAAGTATATTGTTCTTCAACGCAATCACTGTTCTACACCGGGATTCTCTTTTACTTTCTGCCTCAACATACGGAGAAAAAGTCATTAGTTCTATTTTTCCCTCCGGTAGAGCATTTACAGGCAATGCTAATGCAGCTATTGGTAAACTGTCTTTCATCTCCCCTATCCGTTCTACCTTCCGGAATTGATGTTCCGACAAATAAGCGTAAGGTTTTCCTCCATCCAAATATCGCAACAACTTCATCAGTTTTTCAAAGTTCCCGAAGTGTCGCCGGATTAACGCCAGCACATCTTCTTTATCCAGCACCTGCGGATCATTCATTACCCATTGGTATATTTTACTCCAGGTTTCCGGTTGTAACATTCGGTCCGTCGGGTTACCAATATCCTTTTCTGCTGCTAATCTTTCAGCTCGCATCTCTGCTTTTCCTAATATCAAAAAAGAGAGTATTAAGAATATATATAAACCTACGCGAACCTTCATAACTTTGCTTTGTATATGGCAAATGTATATTTAAAAATTTGAAAGAAATAC
>USSR01000810.1 GCA_900557355.1 uncultured Bacteroides sp. | reverse complement strand
TAGCTCTTCCGATCTTAACCTAACAGAGAGGAAAAAGCTTATGAAAGAAGAAGATAACATATTGAAGAAGGTAGGGAAGGAAAATATTTTCCGTGTTCCTGACGGATACTTTGAGAATCTTACTTCAGAGGTGATGAGCCGGCTTCCCGAAAAGGAAACACCTGCAATTATTAAGAGAGAACCTACGAAGTGGGAGAGATTTAAACCATGGGTATATATGACTGCCATGTTTGTCGGCGCAGCATTGATTATCCGCGTTGCTTCTACTGATCGTACACCTGCTAACAACCGGATAGCGATGGACGAACCTGAAACCGAAGTTGTTTCTGATGAATATATCAGTGCTGTGCTGGATAATTCCATGCTGGATGATTATTCGCTGTATGTCTATCTCACAGATGCCGGTACAGAGTGATGTGAATAACAACTTAACTGTATGAGAAGAAAATGAAAAAGCTGATTGTTTTGTTTATTGTGATGTGCAGTTTCATCCCCTTGTCGTGGGCTATGGATGGATGTAATCAACATTTGTCTCCTGACGAATTCCGTGCCAAGCAGAAAGCGTATATCACTGAGAAAGCTGGATTGACCAAGGAAGAAGCTGCTAAATTCTTCCCCGTTTATTTTGAATTGCAGGATCGCAAAAAGCAACTGAATGATGAGGCATGGAACTTACTTCGAAAGGGAAAGGATGAAAAGACGACCGAAGCGCAATATAATGAGATTTTAGAAGGCGTATACGATGCCCGTATTGCTACCAACCGTCTGGAGAAAACTTACTATGAGAAGTTCAAGAAGATACTTTCGAACAAAAAGATATATTTAGTACAGCGTGCTGAAATGCGTTTTAACCGTGAGTTGCTGAAGGGGATGCATCATAAAGGTGGAGAACCTCAAAAACCGCAAGGAAAGAAAAAATAACAGAATATTAGGAGCTTCGGCTCCTTTTTTCGTCTATAGCCGATACATGCGGCTGCGAAGGCTTACACTTGCGGGAATGTAAGCCTTCACTTGTATAAGTGATGCCCTTCGCAGCCGCAAGTGTGAATCTTCGCAGTCCTATGCATTTGAGTTTTTATTTTTCCAGCTTTTTAGCTTCGTTCCAGAGGACGTCCATCTCTTCCAGAGTCATATCATGCAAGTTTTTGCCTTCCTTGATGGTGTGTGCTTCCAGATAATTAAAACGGTTGATAAATTTCTGGTTAGTGCGTTCTAATGCATTATCCGGATTGATCTTGTAGAGGCGTGCGGCATTGATGAGGCTGAATAGTACATCCCCGAATTCGGCTTCTGCTTTGTCCTTATCCATATTGGCAACTTCTGCCTGAAACTCCTGGATTTCTTCTTTTACCTTATCCCACACTTGTTCCCGTTCTTCCCAGTCGAAGCCGACATTGCGGGCTTTGTCCTGAATACGGTAAGCTTTGATGAGTGAAGGAAGGGCGGCAGGGACACCACTTAACACACTCTTGTTTCCACCTTTCTCTCTTAACTTTAGTTGTTCCCAGTTTTCGGAAACTTGTCCGGCAGTATCAGCTTTTACGTCACCGAACACATGAGGATGGCGGAAGATTAATTTCTCGCAAAGGTGGTCGCATACATCTTTCATGTCAAAATCGCCTTTCTCGGAACCTATCTTTGCGTAGAAAGCTACGTGTAGCAAGACGTCTCCCAGCTCTTTGCAGATATCATTTTTATCGTCACGTATCAGGGCGTCACAAAGTTCATAAGTTTCTTCAATGGTGTTGGGACGTAAACTTTCGTTGGTCTGCTTGCGGTCCCAGGGACATTTCTCGCGGAGTTCGTCGAGTATGTCCAGGAAGCGTCCGAAGGCTTCCATCTGTTCTTTTCTTGTATGTAACATATCTTTATAGGGTTATTTATTGCAATGTGTATAATAGGATATAAGCAACCCGACTACTTCGGAGTAGTTCTTGCGGCCACTTTGTATCTTGTTCCCTTTCAGGTACAGGTCGTATATCCAGTCTTGTATATCTCCGATGAGTGGACTGTATTTCTCTGTCCAGTATTCCTGATTACTTTTAGCCAGTTCAATGATTTCGGGGCGTATCCGGTTGAAGAGCTCTTTGTATTCTTCTTTATCCATCAGTCGGCGGGCATTGACAAGTATGTGTCCCAGTACTGAAAAATATCCGCAGAAACGGATACCTCGCGCTTGCGAACGGGTACAGACCTGATAAGCGTAGAAGTTGGCTTCCGCCTCGCTGGAAATGCCCAATAAATGTGCCAGCTCGTGAGCATACGTGGCAGGATACTGTGAGGGGAGCAGATCTCCATTCAAGGTAAATTCACAGAAGAAAGGTCCCATGCTACCGGTGACACCCACCATGGAAATCAGTGGAGTGAAAAGCATTGTCTTTACCCGTGGTGATTTATGGAAAGGATGATGTACACCCAGTGCATCACTGATCTGATTGTATCCGCGAACTGTTTCCCGACAGATGAGATCCTTATTGATGGTAGTTACATTTACATACAAACCATTCAGTTTGTCAACGTAATCATCAACAAAGTTCCGGAAGTTTTCGGGAGTGTATGCAGTGTAAGGAATCTCTGTTCGCTGGTAGAAATTGGGCTGTGAATAATTAAGTCCCCAAGCCAGATAGAACCAGACGTATATCCATAACAGATATTCAATATCATTCAGCAAGATGCGTTTCCACTTTTTCTTCTGAAAGCGGCGGGCATAGATAGGGTAGAGGAGTACGCCCGCAATGCTGAGGGCTATGAATAAGTCACCTATGGCAAAGGGAATGAGGCGGGAGAAAGACGAAAGAATATAGGCTATGACAGGATATACGCTGTGTGCATATATTTTTCCCATAGCCGGAATGAACTGTGTGGTCCAGACTACTAACAAGAGCGTGCATAGCACGATATAACGAATCTTCAGTTTATATTTCATCGCAAATTTATTTGAAAGGCAAAAATATACATTTATTAAATGTCACGTAAGAAATTAGCTTTATATTTGTTGTTCTCGGCGCAGAAAGTGCCGGAGGGTGGTAAGATTTGAATTAAATTTAGTAATTTTGCGCCCATTATTCGCGATAAATAAATTATATACAGATTTAAAGATATGGAATTAGCAAGTAAGTACAACCCTGCTGACGT
>USSR01000809.1 GCA_900557355.1 uncultured Bacteroides sp. | reverse complement strand
TATCCGCGTCATGAATATTTCCGCCGTACATTGTGTAACCTTGTTGGCCGTGACATTGAAAATGGTGAAATTCCGGCTTCTGAAATGGATCGCGTGAACCAGATGATTGAAGATATCAGCTACTATAACGCTAAGAATTTCTTCAAGTTCTAAAGTAATAACAGGAATGGAATTCATTCCGTCTTATAGATATAAAGAGTGCATCAAACTTAATTGATGCACTCTTTATATCTATATATAGTTATCTTGATCCGCAGATATATTGCCTTACGTATAGATATCCCGGAACATTTTATGTTCTTTAATCATTTGATAGATAAGTCCCCAATCGGGCAATCCGCCCAGGTTACGGTCATCAATGAAAAGGTCCACTTTCAGTTTACGTGAGAATCCACAGTCCTGCTGTTTCTCTTCGGGATAATCACGATTGACAGCATAGAATTCCACTCCTCTTTCTTTGCACCAGGCAACAGCTTCTTCCAGAAGTTCACCTTCGCGCACACTCCATAAGATGAGCCTGTGCTGATCTTGCTGCAACAGCTTTAAGGCGTCCGTTGCAAAAGGGATTTCTTTACCGATACGGGGATAGCGATGTTCTACTATAGTTCCGTCGAAATCAACTGCTATTGTCATAGTTTTATGCTGAAAAATTACAGAACAAAGATACGAATCTTATTGAAAAAACAAAGCGTTCTCTCACTTTTACAATAGGCAAATATGAAAGAAATTTGCATATAATTTCATAAAAATGTATTTTTGCGCTTAATTTTTCACTAACAACATAATATTAGGATGACTCAATCACCCAAAAATGTATCTAAAGGGTTCACTAAAGCCTTTTGGGTAAGCAACACGGTCGAACTGTTCGAACGTATGGCGTATTATGCCGTTTTTATCGTTCTCACCATTTATCTTTCTTCTATTTTAGGCTTCAACGACTTTGAAGCGAGTATGATTTCCGGTTTATTTTCCGGTGGTCTTTATCTTTTGCCTATCTTCACGGGGGCTTATGCCGATAAGATAGGTTTCCGGAAATCTATGATTGTAGCTTTTTCGCTGCTGTCTGTCGGATATCTGGGTTTAGGAATTCTCCCTACCCTGCTGGAAGCTGCCGGACTGGTGGAATATGGCAAAGCAACCCGTTTCACCGGACTGCCGGATAGCGATAGTCGCTGGATGATCGTTCCTGTGCTCTTTGTTATCATGGTGGGCGGATCGTTTATCAAATCTATCATTTCGGCTTCGGTGGCAAAAGAAACTACGGAGGTAAACCGCGCACGCGGTTATTCCATCTTTTATATGATGGTGAATATTGGTGCATTTACCGGAAAAACAGTGATTGACCCGTTGCGGAATGTTATTGGAGATCAGGCGTATATCTATATCAACTATTTCTCTGCTACGATGACCATATTGGCATTGCTTTCCGTTGTTCTGCTCTATAAATCTACCCATACGGCAGGCGAAGGAAAAAGTATGCGTGAAATCGGCCAGGGCTTCCTGCGCATCATTACGAACTGGCGTCTGCTGATTCTTATCCTGATTATAACGGGATTCTGGATGGTGCAGCAACAGTTATACGCTACAATGCCTAAATATGTAATCCGTATGGCGGGCGAAACTGCTAAGCCGGGTTGGATAGCCAATGTAAACCCGTTTGTGGTGGTTTGCTGCGTTAGTTTCGTGACGCGTTTGATGGCGAAACGTTCGGCCATTACTTCCATGAATATCGGTATGTTCCTTATCCCATTTTCGGCTCTGCTGATGGCATGCGGTAACCTGCTTGGAAATGACGTGATAAGCGGAATGAGCAATATCACATTAATGATGATAGCGGGTATCGTGATACAGGCTTTGGCAGAATGTTTCATTTCACCGCGTTATCTGGAGTACTTCTCCCTGCAAGCGCCTAAGGGTGAAGAAGGTATGTATCTCGGATTTAGCCATCTTCATTCCTTCCTCTCTTCCATCTTCGGTTTTGGTATCGCCGGAGTATTGTTGACAAAATACTGTCCCGATCCTGTCCTCTTTGAGACTCGTGAAGCATGGGAGGCTGCCAGCACCAATGCGCATTATATCTGGTACTATTTCGCCGCTATCGGTCTGATATCTGCACTGGCACTGTTAGTATTTGCCAAAATCACCCAATCCATCGACAAAAAGAAGAAATCCAAGGTCTGAATATCTCATTTTTTATGTATATTTGCCGTCACTTTGCCATAAAAGTGGCGGCTTTTTCTAAATTGAGGAGAACATAATGAAAGTAAAATTTATAAGCCTTGCGAGCGGAAGTAGTGGCAACTGCTATTATATAGGCACTGAAAAATACGGAATACTTATTGACGCTGGTATAGCGGTACGTACTATTAAGAAATCATTGAAGGAGGTGGGTGTCGGCATGGAGACGATACGCGCGGTATTCGTTACACACGACCACGCAGACCATATCAAAGCTGTAGGCGGACTGGGTGAGAAACTGCACATCCCTGTCTACACAACTGCACGTATCCACGAAGGAATCAATAAAAGTTATTGCATGACGGAGAAGCTCCACTCTTCCGTCCATTATCTGGAGAAAGAAGAACCGATGGTACTGGAAGACTTTCACATCGAGTCTTTCGAAGTTCCCCACGACGGTACGGACAATGTGGGTTATTGCATTGAAATCGATGGAAAAGTATTCTCATTCCTCACCGACCTTGGTGAAATCACCCCTACTGCCGCCAAGTTTATCCGTAAAGCGAATTACCTGATACTGGAAGCTAACTATGATGATGAGATGCTGCGTATGGGTACATATCCGCAATATTTAAAGGAGCGCATCACCAGCCGTACGGGACACATGAGCAATATTGCAACTGCCGAGTTCCTGGCTGAAAATATCACGGAAGATCTGAAATATATCTGGCTTTGCCATTTGAGCAAAGACAATAATCATCCGGAACTTGCTTACAAGACGGTGGAATGGAAATTAAAGAGTAAAGGTATATTGGTAGGTAAGGATGTGCAACTCTGTGCTTTAAAGCGTAGCACTCCCTCCGATCTGTACGAGTTTGATTAAAAAAAGCCGCATTCATCGAAAAAAGATTTTATTTTGCTTGGATGAATAAAATAAAAGGACTACTTTTGCACCCGCA
>USSR01000808.1 GCA_900557355.1 uncultured Bacteroides sp. | reverse complement strand
CGCTGGGTATCCGTCCGCAAATCCTGAAGACTCAGTTGTCACTACGGCACTGATAGAAGGAGTTGTAGAAATCCATCGTGGGGAACAGCGTATGGAGATGATACCCGGTGAATTTGTAAAGTTGGATATGGCTACCGGAAAAATCACACGTACCCGTAACGATGTGAAGCAATGGAAAGCCTGGTCGGAAAATCGGATTGAATTTGAGGATATTACGTTGAAAGAACTGGTAGCGAAGCTATCCCGCCAGTATGACGTCAATATCAGTTTGGAATCGGAACAGGTAGGTGCCAAACGCTTCCGCATTTCATTAAGAAACCGTGAGACGATAGGAGAGGTGATGGCTGCTTTGCAGGAGATCATCCCGATAACCGTCGAACGTAGAGGAAAGGATATATATATCAGAGAATAAAATCAATTTTGTAACAACTAATTAAATCAAGAAAAAGCTATGAACAACCGAAAAACAATTCTATGCTTATTCCTTTTGTTCTTGCTCAGCTTTGGTGCATTGTCAGTAAATGCCCAGACAGTCAGTAAAGTTTTTAAGGAACAAACATTGAAAACTGTATTGAAGGAAATAGAGAGTCAAACAGGGCTGTCCATTATCTATCAGAAAGATGAAATAAACGAGAATAAAAAGGTTAATGCGACTTTTGAAAATACTCCCGTCGTAGAGGCATTGTCATCTATCCTTGACAAATCATTGGAGGTGAATCTAAAGAATAAGATGATTGTGATTTCTCTCAAAAAGCTAATGCCGGGTGATGACCAAACAAAAGTAAGATCAATCACCGGAAAGATCATTGATGAAAATGGTGAACCGGTGATTGGGGCGAGTGTGGCAATACAAGGAACGACATTGGGGGCAATTACAAACATTGACGGTGAATATACTTTAGCCAATGTTCCGGAAAATGCAGAAGTAACCATTTCATTCATTGGCTACCAGACATTGACATTTAAAGCTAATGACAAAGCCTTGCAAAATGTCACTTTGAAGGAAGATAGCGAAATGTTGGATGAAGTCGTAGTGGTGGGATACGGTGTACAACGTAAACGCGATGTAACCACTTCTATCTCCTCAATGAAAGCGAGTGAATTGGCAGTTCCGGTTTCCAGTGTGGATCAGGCTCTTGTTGGTAAGATGACCGGTGTGCAGGTTTCACAACCGAATGGTATTCCGGGGGGAGGATTATCTATTAAGGTAAGAGGTAGTGGTAGTATTACTGCCGGTACGGAACCGTTGTATGTGGTAGATGGTTTCCCCATGTCCGGTGAAGCAGGAAATGGTACAGGACAGAATGTGTCTCCTTTGAGCTCCATTAATATGAATGACATTGAGTCCATTGAAGTTTTGAAAGATGCTTCGGCGGCAGCCATTTATGGATCAAGAGGTGCAAATGGTGTAGTTATTATTACTACTAAGCAAGGTAAGGAAGGCAAGGATATGAAGCCTACCGTGCAATATGATGGATATGTAGGTTTCCAGCAACGTACTAAAAAGATAGATATGCTGGATGCGTATGAATATGCTTGGCTCTCCTATGACGGACACAACAATGCTTATCTTGATTTGCTGGAAAGTAAAGGTATTGAAGGTAGCATCAATGATTCTAATGAAGTTCGTAACCAGAAGTTGGGAAAGAAACCGGATGTTATCAATCAGGCTTATTTGCTGCCTCCCGAAATAATGCCATATATCAATGGTGAAACCGGACTGACGAATACGGATTGGCAAGACGAGGTTATGAGAACAGGAATCGTCACAAGTCATAATCTTTCTCTGTCCGGAGGAAACAAAGCTGCCAGATATTTTATTTCCGGTAATTACATGAAAGAGCAGGGTATTGTTATCGGTTCGGATTTTGAACAGATGGGAGCCAGAGGAAAAGTCGATGCTAATTATAAGAAATTCACTTTCGGTACTAATCTGTCTTTTAATTATTCAGTGTATAACATTGTTCCGACAGAAGACAGATATAAAGAAGAAACAATTGTAGCTTCGGCATTGGCCATGTCACCTACTATGCCGGTGTACAATGCCGACGGTTCTTATAATTTCGATCAATGGAACTGGCAGTATAAGCATCCGCAGATTGTAAATCCTGTAGCTTTGGCAAACGAAAAGGAAGACCAGATGAAGCGTTACCGTTTTATGGGGAATGTCTATGGGGAATATGAACTCTATAAGAATCTGAAATTCAAGACAAGTTTCGGTGTGGATTTCAACAGCTACAGCCGTTCTTATTACAGACCTTCCACTTTGCCTACTTCTTTAGACAGACTTCCGCCTTCAGTGCCGGAAGGGTCGAAGCGTGATAAGAATATGTTGAACTGGGTATGGGAAAATACATTGTCATATACTACAGTCATTAAGGATGTGCATAATTTGTCTGCCATAGCCGGATGGACTGCACAGAAAGAATCTGTGAACACTTCATTGCTGGCCGGTAATGGTTATCCTAATGACTTGGTACATACTATGAATGCAGCATCTGCTATTACAAGCTGGAGTGCAACTGCTTACGAATGGTCGTTGTTATCGGCATTGGCACGTGTGCAATATTCATATAAGGGCAAATATTTATTATCAGCTGCTGCTCGTATGGATGGATCTTCCCGTTTTGGAAAGAATAACCGCTGGGGTATGTTTCCGTCAGCTTCTGCCGGATGGTATATCAGTGAAGAAGATTTTATGAAAGATATAAAATGGCTTACTTCCTTGAAATTGCGTGCGAGCTACGGTATCAGTGGTAATTTCAATATTGGAAATTACGAGTATTACGCCACGTTATCGGAAGACAATTATGTGTTTGGAAAAGCTGATGGCACTTTGGCCAGCGGTTTACGTCCTGCAACAGCTGGAAATCCTGATTTAGGTTGGGAGAAGACTGCTATGTTCAATCTGGGTCTGGAAATAGGACTGTTCAATATGTTGACTTTAGAACTGGATTTATATAACAGTAATACAACTGATATGCTACTGAATGTACCGGTTGCCGAGTTTTCCGGTTTCAGTACAGTGCCTATGAATATCGGAAAAGTTAATAATAAGGGTGTTGAATTCGCTATTTCTACTACAAATTCTTGGGGAGATTTTACATGGAACAATCGCTTTAATATCTCTGCCAACTT
>USSR01000807.1 GCA_900557355.1 uncultured Bacteroides sp. | reverse complement strand
ATATGAACAGGACAGATCCAGAAGAAAATGAACGCGAGGGCTACTTCAACCGGGATTCACTGCAATGGGGAGCGAACAGGATGCCTGCCGACTTCTCCGAAAAGAAAGGAGGTAGTGGGAAATGAAAAATGAAGAATTAAAAATGAAGGATAAGGGGAGGCGTGTAAAATGGTTACTTGTCATGATATTTTTTGCTTTCCAGACAACTGCTGCCCAGCAATACACAGGTACAACCGGGCTTATTCATACTCCTTCGGCTGAAATTAATAAAGAGGGAACAGCGAGAATAGGTGTCCATTTTCTTGCAAAAGAGTTTAGCCCGCAACCTTTCAGCTACAACACCGGAACTTATTATTTAAGTATAACTCCTTTCTCCTGGGTTGAAATAGCCTATACCTGCACATTGCAAAAAGGAAGCAGGAAGGATGTTGATGGAAATTGGGAGAAAAAGACAGGATATTACTATCAGGACCGCTACTTCTCGCTAAAGTTGCGTCCGCTGAAAGAAGGTAAATATTGGCCGGCCATCGCCATAGGAACCAACGATCCGTATGGTACAAACGGGAAAAATAACAAGGCCGATGTTCCTGCGAATGAGGGAAAAAGTAATAATGGTGACGGGAAGAGCCAATATTTCTGCAATTACTACATAGCCGCTACCAAGCACTTTCCAATCAACAATCACCAAATCGGCATACATGCCGCCTACCGAAAGTGGAAACGCGACTATAACCGAAAATGGAACGGACTTGTAGGAGGCATTACTTATCAGCCCTCTTTTGCAAGGAACCTTCGGGTGATAGCAGAATATACAGGCGGTGATATCAATGTGGGTGCCGACTGCCTGCTATGGAAGCATCTATTGCTACAAACCTCCTTGCAGGATGGAAAATATTTCTCCGGAGGGGTTTGCTTCCAAATGAATTTATTCTAAAATTCATCATAATATAGGCGAAAAGTCTATCAAATCAATTAATAATTAACTAAAAAAGGAGACATGAAAATGAATTCAAATTTAAAGAAGTGGAGTGTTTTAACTCTCGTTGCAGCAGCAACAACTTTAGGACTCTTATCCTGCCATGACAAGGACGAAGAGAAAGTAGAGGTTCCGGTAGTAGAAGCCGTAACCCACAGTATTGGCGGCGTGGTGCTGACCCCTGCCGAGGAAGCCGTCAGTGGCGCTAAAGTGACAGCAACTCTCGGAGACAAGACTTTGGAAGCCAGCACCGACGCACAAGGTAAGTTTGTGTTTGAGGATCTGGAAAAGGCCGGTACATACGCCTTGGCTTTCACTGCCGACGAACGAATAGATGCGAGTACGGAAGTCGTGATTGCCGATGATAAGAAATCGCATAACGAAAGTATCACCATCGTGATGGATAAAAAAGCGGTGGAGCAAAAAGTGACCGAAGAGGTAAAAGTAGAGATTAAAACCGACGAAGAAGCCCAAAAGGCTGCCGATGAAGCGACCCAACAGGAAAATGCAACCGAAGAGGCTAAAGAAGACTTGGCAGACGTAACCAAGGATCAGATTGTCCAGACGAAAGAAGAAGTAAAAGTAGAAGCATCGACCGAAGTGGCAGCGGAAGATGCGGAGGCTGCCGTAACAGTGGAAGTAGCCATTCCCGCCCAGACCGTGATGTACGTTAAGGACGAGACCGGCAAAGTGGTAGACGTGCCCGAAGATCTCACGATTACGATAGCACCTGTAGCCCATGTAGCTTCGGCAGAAGACAATACAACTGAATCACCGGCTTCGGCACCTGCTGTAGCCACCGTGGTTTGCGGTCCTGATGGACTTCAATTTGCTACTCCTGTTGACTTGACAGTTGCCAACCCGATGGGTGACGAAAGCTTTGAAGGTGCCGCACTTTATTATCTCAATCCGAAAACAAACCTATGGGAAAAAGAAACAGCGGAAGTAAAATTAACAGATGACGGTTACAAGACTCAAGTTACTCACTTTTCCGCTTACTCGGTAAAACTCCCGGAGATTGCCCCGACCATTACAACTGCCAGCGAAAACCTCACCGTAACAGGCGTTGACAACACACTCGGCTCAAAAACGCTGACTAATGTGGAAATTCCTTATACCATGAAGCAAGGAGTAGAAACAAATGATATAAAATCGGCTTGCAGTGCCCAAGGATTGTCGGATACGAGCTTCCGCATGATTAAAAACATTGTGGCTAACCGTGTCGGTACAACTAAAGTTAATACCGAAGAGAAGACTTACAAAACCGGTATGAATTTACAGGTAGGTCAAGGTATACGTATCGTATCTGCATCCCAGGCACTGACCAACTACACTTGGAATTTTAAAGTGGCTACTTCCAATGGGGTTAAAGTAGTGAAGGTCACCGCCAAAAAATATGGCGCGGCAAGCATCCAGATTCAAGGTTACAGCAGGGATCATACAGGTGGTTCAAACTAAAGACCAACAATTGTATGTATAATAAAAAGGCGCTCCAAATAATTGGGGCGCCTTTTATATATCCGCCATTATGAACAACAATATATGATCTTTGGAATCTCCTTCCCTTACATTCAGGTGAAAGAATCCCTCTGTTTCCCTTGCATTTCACAGGAAAAAGCGCGATTTTTGCCCATCAAACCAATAATTCGTGATAAGCCATGCTCAGCAAGCTTAAATTAAACCAGCTTTATTTTAAAGATACGCAGTTCGCCAACCTGATGACGCGCCGCATTTTCAATGTCCTTCTGATAGCCAACCCATACGATGCTTTTATGCTGGAAGACGACGGGCGCATAGATGAAAAAATATTTAATGAATACACATCGCTCTCCCTGCGTTATCCTCCACGTTTTACCCAGGTATCCACCTGTGAAGAAGCGTTGGCACAACTTTCCACCGTACCGTTCGACCTCATCATCTGCATGCCGGGTACGGGAGATAACGACAGTTTCGATGTAGCACGCCACATCAAGAGCCTGTATGAACATATCCCCATGGTGATACTGACTCCTTTCAGTCACGGCATCACCAAGCGTATTGCCAATGAAGACTTGAGCCCCTTCGAATATATCTTCTGTTGGTTGGGAAATACCGATTTGCTGGTGTCTATCATCAAACTGATAGAGGACAAGATGAACCTGGAGCACGATGTAAACGAAGTCGGTG
>USSR01000806.1 GCA_900557355.1 uncultured Bacteroides sp. | reverse complement strand
GCTGAAAGTTCCCGAATCATTTTTAGAAGATATCGCTGATGCGGACGAACGTCCGCGTACAGAAACAGAAGGTAATTGGTTACTGACTATTCTGCGCATCCCTATGCAGAGCAGCCAGCATGGTATTCCTTTTATCACTGTGCCCATAGGCATCATTACCAATAATGAAATTATCGTATCGGTATGTTATCATAAGACCGAACTTATCTCTGATTTCATCCAGCATACACGTCGCAAAGGTATCGTAGTCAACAATAAACTGGATTTAATCCTACGGATGATTTACTCTTCCGCAGTTTGGTTTTTGAAGTACCTGAAGCAAATTAATAATGACGTTGCCAATGCGGAAAAAGAACTGGAAAAGAGTATCCGCAATGAAGACTTGCTTCGCCTGATGAAGTTACAGAAGACTCTTGTCTACTTCAATACCTCCATCCGTGGTAATGAAGTGATGATCGGTCGCCTGAAGAATATCTTTCAGGACACCGATTATCTGGATATGGAACTATTGGAAGATGTAATCATCGAATTAAAACAGGCATACAATACTGTAAATATCTATAGTGATATCCTTACAGGAACAATGGATGCTTTTGCTTCTATTATTTCCAATAATGTCAACGCCATCATGAAACGTATGACGAGTCTCTCCATCACGCTTATGATACCCACACTGATAGCCAGTTTCTATGGTATGAATGTGGATATTCATCTGGATGGTTTCCCGTATGCTTTCATATTCATTATCTTAATCTCTGTAGTCCTATCGGCAGGTACATTTATCTGGTTCAGAAAGATTAAGTGGTTCTAACAATCTATCCAAGCATTTTTCAACTCTTTGGATCAAAATTCATAAATAATACGTATGTTTGCGGAAAATAAGTCAATAAACATGAAAACACACAGAATCTTAACGTTTGCATGCCTGATTCTCATGGCATCAATATCTTATGCGCAATCCGAAACCATCATTGTAGGAAAGAAGACAGACGGAACAGACCTGAAAGCACAGTGCTACACATTTCCTCAACGAGTGGAAACTTTTTCAATAAGCGATAAAGGAGATTACCTCTGTATCAGCTTCCGGGAAACGACTAAAAGCGGTAAGTACCTGAAGAATAAAGGAGAAATAGGCTTTTATGACACCAAGAGTAGCCAACTTCTATGGAAACAACCCATTGATTTCAATAAATCAAGAGTAACCTGCCTTTCGGAAGGGGTCTTAATATCTGAAATTGGCAGCAAAATATCATTGCTAAGTAAGGAAACAGGAGCAAAGAAATGGGAAGCTGATTTATTTCCGGTATATGTGGATGATTCACTTGGGTTAGTCTTAGGATATAATTCTCCTACATCCAACAAACTCCGCGCTGTTAGCCTAAAATTCGGTAACGATTTGTGGGAAAACAAAATACCTCACCAATACGGTTGGAACGAAGTTCTCGATCTGGAACAAAATAAACGTCTGATTGTAGCGGATGCATTGCATAAGCTGGACTTCATGACCGGAGAATTACTGACCTATCCAGGAAAACCGGGAGCTCATGATACAAAGGCGGCATTGTTACAGGGATTAGCCGCTGTAGCAGTCGGAGTAGCCGGTGGCGTGGCAACCGGTGGCGCCTATTATTACAGTTATGTTCCCATTGCCAATAATACAATCACCGGATTGACCTCCAATATACTGTCTCAGGATTCACTTTATTACTGGGCAGACCGTCAACATATCTCCTGTATGGACACAGCTTTCAATGTAGTGTGGCAAACAGAGTTTCCTGATGTGAAGGCTTCCCGCTCCCAACTTTTCGTGCAAGATGGCAAGTTATTCATGCTAAATTACGGTTACGGATTACGCGAAGGAGCAAGTCGCAAGAAATATGGACGCCCATTTATAGCCTGTTACAACTTGCTAAACGGAGAAGAAATCTTCTTCAATCAACTAAGCGTAAAGAAAGATATGATTGAAGATGCCCTGCGGACCGAGGACGCACTCTATATGCTGTTCGATGATGGAATGGCTTATCAGGAGCTGATGGACTCCGTCGTAAATATTGTACCTTGGGATACCAAACAACGCGGAAAGCTGGAAGCAATACTGCCCGGTACATTTTATGCAGCCAACAAAGATACAACAGCTTTCCAGTCGCTCGCCTACAATGGGGAACATTGCCTGGTATATAATGATCAGGGAGTTATCTACGAGGTAGACAAGAACTTGAATATTAGTAAGACCTACGAACGGGAACGTATCTACAGCCCCAGTATCCAACTAAAAGATTATTTATGTATCGGCAATCGTGGAGACTATTGGTTCATTCATGAAATGGGAATGCCTGTAGCCCATCTTCAAACAGATTTCAAGAAAGGACAAGTGATTGGTAATAAGTTGCTGCTACTTAATTATGAAAACCAATTCCTGTTTATCGATCTGGATGAAGCGATAGAATAATTACTTGAAATCAAGTGCTAACTGCCCATCGCCCAATAGATTGAATGTCATGCGGTGATAAGGCGTAGTTCCACGTTCGGCAATAGCTGCGCGATGTTTCTTTGTAGGATAGCCTTTATTATGATCCCAATCATAATACGGAAATTCTTCGTGAAGCCGGTTCATATAATCGTCACGATAGGTTTTGGCAAGCACGGAAGCTGCCGCTATGGAGAGATATTTGCCATCACCTTTAATTACCGTGGTATGCGGAAGATCCTGATATTTCTTGAAGCGGTTGCCATCTATAAGCAGATGCTGCGGACGCATTTTCAATTGGTCCACTGCACGATGCATGGCAAGGAAAGAAGCGTTCAGGATATTAATCTTATCGATTTCTTCGGGAGATACAATACCTACCGCCCATGCCAGTACTTCTTTCTCAATCACTTCACGCAAAGCATAACGCTGGTGTTCTGTCAACTGCTTAGAATCATTCAGTAGTTCGTTCTTGAAATCTTTGGGAAGAATCACGGCAGCAGCATACACAGCTCCTGCCAAGCAACCACGGCCAGCCTCATCACAACCGGCTTCAATTAAGTCTTCATTCAAGTAAGGCAATAGCATACATTTATTATTTTGAGTACACAAAGATAAAT
Source organism: uncultured Bacteroides sp. (assembly GCA_900557355.1). Classification (GTDB taxonomy): domain Bacteria; phylum Bacteroidota; class Bacteroidia; order Bacteroidales; family Bacteroidaceae; genus Bacteroides. Next base: position 63 of record USSR01000806.1, on the reverse strand, counting down.
ATTTTTGTAGGAAAGCCCTATCTTTGTCCTCAAAAAGACGATATATATATATGTTTACTGTCA
>USSR01000805.1 GCA_900557355.1 uncultured Bacteroides sp. | reverse complement strand
CATCGCTAACATTGCAGGTATGGATGCTATGGCACGTGCTCTGGAAAGTGCAGCTAAATTACTGGAAGAATCTCCTTATAAGAAAATGTTGGCTGACCGTTACGCATCATTCGACGGTGGCAAGGGTAAGGAATTCGAAGAAGGCAAATTGTCTTTGGAAGATGTTGTAGCTTATGCGAAAGCTAACGGCGAACCGAAACAAACCAGCGGTAAGCAAGAATTGTATGAAGCAATCGTAAATATGTATTGTTAATATAATAAAGGTGGTAGGGTGACAGAGTGATAAGTGATATCACTCTATCACCTTTATCACTCTACCACTTATCTCTTTATCACTTTTTACTCATTTATCAACCTAATCTTTTTTATCATGAATGATGCTAACAATGGTAGTAAACTCTACCTATATTCTATTACAACCGTTGCCATTCTGGGAGGCCTACTGTTCGGTTACGATACGGCGGTAATCTCGGGTGCGGAGAAGGGCTTGGAAGCTTTCTTCCTGATGGCTACGGATTTCCAATATGACAAGGTGATGCACGGTATCACTTCTTCCAGCGCACTTATCGGCTGTGTGATCGGTGGTGCTCTTTCCGGTTTCTTCGCTTCCCGCCTGGGACGACGCAATTCGTTGAGACTGGCATCCGTGCTGTTCTTCCTCTCTGCATTGGGTTCTTACTATCCTGAAGTTTTATTTTTCAACTACGGTGAGCCAAACATGGAATTGCTCATCGCATTCAATTTGTATCGTGTATTGGGCGGTATTGGTGTAGGTCTTGCCTCTGCCGTATGTCCGATGTATATTGCAGAAATTGCGCCCTCTAACATTCGTGGAACACTGGTATCTTGTAACCAATTTGCCATTATCTTCGGTATGTTGGTGGTTTACTTCGTTAACTACCTGATTATGGGCGATCACACGAATCCTATTATCGATAAAAGCGCTGAAGGCATATTGTCTGTGAACGCTGCTTCGGATATGTGGAGCGTACAAACAGGCTGGCGTTATATGTTCGGTTCGGAAGCATTCCCGGCTGCATTATTCGGTTTCCTCCTTTTCTTTGTACCGAAGACTCCGCGTTATCTGGTGCTGGTACATCAGGACGAAAAGGCATACTCTATCCTGGAGAAGGTGAATGGTGCAAGCAAAGCAAAAGAAATTCTGGCAGAAATCAAGGCTACTTCCAAGGAAAAGACAGAGAAACTGTTCTCTTATGGTGTGGCAGTTATCGTTATCGGTATTTTGCTTTCCGTATTCCAGCAGGCCATTGGTATCAATGCCGTACTCTACTATGCTCCGCGTATTTTTGAAAATGCAGGTGCTGAAGGTGGTGGTATGATGCAAACTGTCATCATGGGTGTTGTAAACATTGTATTTACTCTTGTAGCTATCTTTACTGTAGACCGTTTCGGACGCAAGCCGTTGCTGATTATCGGTTCTATCGGTATGGCAGTGGGTGCATTTGCAGTGGCAATGTGCGACAGTATGGGGATTAAGGGTATTCTTCCGGTATTTTCCGTAATTGTATACGCAGCTTTCTTTATGATGTCATGGGGACCGATTTGCTGGGTATTGATTTCAGAAATCTTCCCGAATACCATCCGTGGCAAAGCCGTAGCTATTGCAGTAGCTTTCCAATGGATTTTCAACTATATCATATCCTCTACATTCCCGGCACTGTACGATTTCAGTCCGATGTTCGCATACAGCTTGTATGGCATCATCTGCGTTGCAGCCGCCTTCTTCGTTTGGCGTTGGGTACCCGAAACGAAGGGTAAGACTCTGGAAGATATGAGTAAACTTTGGAGAAGAAACAAGTAAAATTCTCTCTCCTTTAATATCTTATAAATGTAAAAAGGTGCAACTGAAACTATCGGTTGCACCTTTTCTTTTTTGATAAATATAAGTTCCGAATCTTTAATTGAATACGTATCGCAGACCGATCTGAAGCTTCCAACATTCGCTGTAATTCAAGTTTCGGGTGAAGCTTTCGGTAGGATAATTACCGTCACTATCTTTGTACATAGAGAAGACAGGAGTGTTGCTCTCATCCTTACCCTTATAGGTCAGAATTCGTCCGCCATTAGCACCGGACATGTTTTTCGTTACACCCCATTTGCTGTTCAGTAAGTTACCTATATTCAGGATATCCAGGCTGAGTTGCAGCGTATTCTTAGTTTTGCCAATCTTCACGAAGAAGTCGCGGCTCCAACGGAAATCAAAGCGGTGTATCCAAGGAGCACTTGCCGAATAAGCTTCGGCATATTCGCCTTTATGCTTCTTCAGATAAGGGTCTTGATTCACGAACTTCCAGAAAGCATCTGCATCTTCAGCACTCGTGAATTTGATTTCATCTTTCGTCTTCGGGATATAAATGAGGTCATTGTTCACACCGTCACCGTTCATGTCATTAGAGTACATAAAACAGTAGCTGCCGGATGAGTAACCACTGTAAAAGAGGCTGAAATTAGAAGTACTTCTTTTGTTTACGTGTACACGCCAGTTAATGGAAGCTATTACACGGTTGGGAGTAACGTAACGTGAACGCATCAATCCTGAATTATTCGGACCGTTGATGGAAGGCATGTTTGTCCACGCAGAGTTGGCATCTGAACCAGGCATCCCACTGATTTCCTTGGATTCGGTGTGCGTGTAGGCGGCCATGATATTCACATTTTTCGCAGGTTCGGCAAATACGGTGATATTGCCTGTCCAGCCCCATCCTTTGGATGTATTGGTCAAGACGTTTGCACTGTTGATATTGGTGTGTTCCAGATAGTTTTCAGGATAGATGTAGCGCGTGTCCGGACCGTTGAAGCGCTGCCACGTATCTTCCGGACTCTTTATATTATAGTTAAATTGACGTACGGCATTGATATCTTTGGAGAACATACCCTCTAATGTAACGGTAAGAGGGAAGGAGGCGGGTATCTGATAATCCAGGGCAAGGGAGGTCTTCCACACTTGCGGCATTTTGAAATCAGGATCGATACCTACGATACCGCTTGGCAACACACCTTCTTCGGGAGTGATGGTAGTGGGAAGTCCTAATGTGGAAATCATTTGATTTACATCAGTTATCATGTTGCCTTTCAATAGCTCCAGACGCGGATCGCGGCTTGTAACTTTACCGTCCTTATATCGTGTGGTGATGCTTACCAGAT
>USSR01000804.1 GCA_900557355.1 uncultured Bacteroides sp. | reverse complement strand
AACCAGGAATGGAGATTTATCAAGGGACAAGTCATTGCGGTTTGGTTATCATGTACGATTTTGGAGATGGAAAAGGATACCGACTGGCAGTGTTTCAATCTACTAGTGTGGCAAATATAGCAACCGAAGCGAAAACAATCACTACAGCCGTCTTCATGGATGATTCTAATGCAGGGCCTAATATAACGGCTTTGGATGAAATTGGGCATTGGGATGCGTTTGGTCATCCGGATTACACGAAGGGTTCAGATGCATTTATGCTTGATCCGAACAACAAATGGTATCTGTATAAGTGATTTTACATAGAATGAGGTGATCATCATGTTTTTCAAAGGTATTAAGAATTTGATGGTTGTATTTCTATTTGTCTTTCTGCTTTGCCATCAAACATGCTTGACCGTCATCTGCGAAGAGAATTCAGCACAAGTCTATCCGCACCTCATTTTCCAAAATGGATATTATGGATATGTAAATGATAGCGGAAAAATAATAATTCCTTGTCAATGGGAAGATGCAGGTGAATTTCGTGGCAGAGGCTATGCATCTGTAATGATAGACCGTCAAACGCAAGAATATGGAATAATTGATATAAACGGAAATTATGTAATGCGGTTTATTGGTGGCATTGAAGAAGGTCAAAACGGTGTATACTGTGGCGGTATGCATACAGGTATATATTGGCTTCAGAATGAAGCGGGCGTGGGATTTTTTGATGTGACAACTGGATATTTTTCAGGATTTATCTTTCACCGAAATCAAGATATATGGTATTGTTGTGAAGAGTCTGATCTTGTGCGGGTGTCCATCGATGGAACATACTATGGGCATGTCGATACAACAAATGGAAAACTTCAAATTCCTTATGTGTTTACCGGCGAATGTTTTAGCGGTTTTGTTGGTGGATATATTATTGATCAGCGGGATGACACATATGTTGTTTTTAATGAAAAAGGAGATATTGTTCTGCTTCCAGATGAACTTGTTCCTGTAAGCTTAGGTGATTTGATCACTGTACGCGACAAAGAAAGTGGTCTCTTTGGATTTGCTGACTATAACGGGAATTGTATAATTTCCCCACAATACGAGGATGTTTCCACGCATTTGAATGGCTTTGCATCTTTTTTACAAGACGGGAAATGGGGACATATTGACAGAATGGGCAATATATGCTGTTCTCCTAAATATGATAATGAATACTGGTTCAATGGAATTTCTTTTGCGGTAAGTCTGGAACAACAACCTTTACTGATTGACGAAGACGGTCACACTCTTCGGAAATTTGACTGCCATTCCGAATTGTCCTATTTTACAAATGAGCTAATTCTCGTTACAAATGACGAAGGTACAAGTTTAATCAATCGGTTGGGAACAGATATTATCGGGCCAGAGCGGAAGTTATTCATTGATAGTGAGCGGGGATGTAATGTATATGAACAGCTAATAATAGTCAAAGACCAACAAGAATGCTGGGGATATGCCGATTTATCCGGCAATGTGGTATGCCCCTGCATATGGGATTCAGTATCACCGTTTTTTAATGGTTGGGCGCTCGTTGAATCAGAGAAGAAAGCGTTTTATATTGATCATTCCATGCATATCGTATTTACGTTCGAAGAATGTGACACATTACTTCATTGAGTGCTTCCTTCGCACTGCTGGATATAATGGGGCAGAATACGGTCACGGAGCAACATTTGCTGCACGCCTTAGTAATGGTATGCTCACAATCAATCATGCTGCAGGAACGGAAGAAGGAATTCTTTCGGAGGACATTACGTATGAAGAACTCTGTCGCCGCTTCGAATATATCGCGTGGCCAGCTGGTCTCGGTACACTGGAGGAAAATCCGACTCTCTGGCGTGTCAGAGATGAACCTGATGATTTCTACGAGTAAACCGTGATTCTTGTTTTTACCAACTTATCATTTTGCGCAAAAGGGGTGTAGTGAATGAAATTAACTATTCTAAGTTTTTTGATTCTGTTCTTCCTTTCTAACACCGCAGTTTCAGAAGATATAACTTATACAGAAGGCGATTTTTCTTACTACATGACCAATGGAGGTGCAGTACTGGTCGACTGGGAAAATTCAGGAGAGAAGTTGCCGCTTTCTACATTGATAGTGCCCAACACTCTTGGTGGAAAGCCAGTAATTGGAATAGGCTCTGGGACGTTTGCCTCCAGTCAAAGCGAGCCTATTACTGACCCTCTTGAAATTGTCATCCCTGAAGGTGTTGTTTTCCTCGAAGACGGCGCATTCACGGATTGTTGCGAGGCGAGCATCATTTGCTTACCATCCACTCTGGAAACAATTTCCGAAGGAAGTATGTTTCATGTCAAAGCGGAGATTACATTCCCTCAAGGCAATCCGTTTTATGTCATGAACAAGGGATTCCTCGTTGATACACGTTCAGAAACATTGCTGTATTCCTCTCCATGTAGTTCAGAAGAAGCAATCCCACCGGTTATGTATCTGGGTGAACAGTGCCTTGATAACTGGCTAACTGATAAGACCGATGTTGTATTACCGGATAGCATATCTGCAATCGGCACTGGTGTCTTTTATGATCTTCCTGATTTGGAAAATGTAGTTTTGCCTGCAAAGCTCGCCACTTTGAGCCCGTATAGTTTCAACGCAACAGGAATAAAAGAACTTGCTATTCCATCTACCATCACTCAAATACCTGCGTATTGTTTCGTTACCTGTGCTTTTACAAGCATCAGTATCCCGAACGGCGTTGAGTATATAGGAGAGTATGCTTTCTATTACAATTGGGAGCTGACAGAGGTTACACTTTCTGAGTCTGTTCAATTTGTTGGCTACAATGCCTTTCCGGAAGAATGCAGCATTATCACAGTGAACCCTGCCACTCATTTTGAAACTTTGGATGAGTATCAAGTTCGAGATCCGAATGGCGAATGGTGGGAGTAAGTGGCATATCCCATAACCAATGAACTAACACAACACGTCAATCGATAGTTAAAGCACTGAAGTCCCTTGGTCATCCGGCATTGCCGGGTGGCCTTTTCTGGTGCGCCCGGCAAGAGCAACAACTAAGTGGTGAGAGACCACAACGCGCTCGGCAGTAGGAAGCGTTAGCCGAAGGCAAGGGTGTCCATCGTGAGGTGGAATCTGAAGGAAGCCGGATGTCAGCAGGAAAAAAATGCTGGCGG
>USSR01000803.1 GCA_900557355.1 uncultured Bacteroides sp. | reverse complement strand
TAGCTGCTTTTCCCCTAACGCAGGGATTTCGCCTCTGCGGAGGCGAGGAGGGGGGGAGGGAAAAAAAAAAAAAGGAAAAGGGGGGGGGGGGGTGTGGTGCTCTTTTCTATCGCTTTCGGAATGGCGTACCTGGCGCAATTCCTATTTCTGGTAGTGTTGGTCGAGGCACTGAATTGTGATGAATACCTGGCTCAGTTCCTGGGACTATTTATCTACGGAGGCGTGAATTTTATAATGAACAGGAGAATCACGTTCCGTTAACGTTTTATCAAACTGCGCTTTTACCAAATTGCATTTTAATCGAGGAAGCGTTTCGTCAATCCACCGTATTCGTCGATACGGCGATCGCGTAGGAAAGGCCACCAACGGCGTACATTTTCCGAACGATCCATATCTATTTCCACTACTATATTTTCCGGGCGGTCGTTTCCGGCTTGTGCAAGGAATTCTCCTTGCGGACCTGCTACAAAACTATTTCCCCAGAATTGGATGCCATTCGTCTGCATGGATGGATCGGGTTCGTGACCGACACGGTTAACGGAGATAACGGGAAGTCCGTTGGCTACGGCATGGGCACGCTGGGAGATAATCCAGGCGTTGAGCTGACGTGCCTTTTCATCATCGGCGTCACTGCTTTCCCAGCCAATGGCGGTGGGGTAGATTAATAATTCGGCACCTTTCAATGCCATCAGACGGGCAGCTTCAGGATACCACTGATCCCAGCAAACAAGTACACCCAACTTTCCGAGAGAGGTTTGGATAGGTTCGAAACCTATATCTCCAGGGGTGAAGTAGAACTTTTCATAATAGGCCGGATCGTCGGGGATATGCATCTTGCGATATTTTCCGGCAATGCTTCCGTCACGGTCAAAAACAACGGCGGTATTATGATAGAGTCCCGGGGCACGTTTCTCAAATAGGGAGGTTACCAATACGATCTTATTGGCAGCGGCCAGGTGTCAGTTCGGAATAAAATCCGGTGGAAGGGCCGGGAATGGTTTCCGCCAGATCAAACAGTTGCGTGTTTTCAGTCTGACAGAAATACAGAGAGTTGTGCAGTTCTTGTAATACAACCAGTTGCGCACCATGTGCAGCACAGGCTTCTATGCTTTTAGCCAGGTTCATCAGGTTCGTACGAAGATCTGCTGTATTGGCTTGCTGAATAATTCCGACTTTTATTTTTCTCATATCTTTCTAATTTTATTTCAATACACCGGCAGGGTACTGCATCGTAACACAATGGAGTGATCCATGCTGCTTGATCAGTGTCCGGCAATCAATGCCTACAATCTCATATTCCGGGAACGCTTCCTGCAAGACTTCTTTAGCACGTTGGTCATTCTCCGGCTGACGATAAGTAGGATAAAGCACTGCATCATTCATTATCAAGAAATTGGCATACGTTGCGGGGAGGCGTTCGCCCTCTTCCTCAATTTTGTCTACCATAGGCAATGCCAACAGACGATAGGGGTTTCCATTCAAAGTACGGAAGGTTTTCAGTTGCTCTTCCATTTGATGTAGAGCTTCGTAATGTTCATCCTGCGTATCGGTGCATTGCACATAGGCAATAGTATCCGGTGAGCAAAGACGAGCGAGCGTATCGACATGACTATCCGTATCATCTCCTGCCAAATACCCATGATCGAGCCAAAGTACCTGTTTCAGATGAAATACAGAACAGAGATAGTCTTCGATTTCATCGCGGCTCATCTGTCCGTTACGATTGGGAGAAAGCAAACACTCAGACGTGGTGAGCAATGTTCCCAAACCGTCGCTCTCAATGGAACCACCTTCCAGAATAAAGCCCAGACGATTAACATACCGCCCATTCAGGAAACCGGATTCCACAGCCTGACGGGTAATCAGATTGTCTTTATCTGAAGCGAATTTCAGCCCCCAGCCATTGAACATGAAATCAAGAAGCGAAGCGCCTTCTGAATCCAACATGGTAATTGCACCATGATCACGCGCCCAAGTATCATTCGTTTCACACTCCATGAAACGGACATTCTGCATATTGACGGTAGCTGAAATCTGCTTTTTGACCTCCTCCGGTTCGGGAGTTACGATCAGAAGCAATTCCCGTTGGGCTATTTCGCGTGCGATAGCGGCAAAACAGGCTTGTACCTCCGTAAGCATATGCGCCCAGTCAGTTCCGGCATGGGGCCAAGTCAGCTGTATTCCGCTTTGCGGCGCCCATTCGGCAGGTAAAACAGCATTGAATGTATCACTCATATTTATCATTCTTTCTTTTCTTCTTTCGGCTTGCGGTCAAAGAACGGATTCTTGGTCGAAGCACTGACCGGAATAGCATACACGGATCTGCATCCCGGCAACCACTCCAATTGCTGTGCAGCAAGTCCGGCAGAGAACATCACACGGGTATCCACACGCAAATCGGCTGCCGTGGCACAAGCCGAACCGATAGCTATACCTACATCGACCGAATTCACGGCACAAGGCACACCTTCAGGGCGTCCCGCACAAGTGGGGTAACCACAATGGCCGCAATTCAATCCTTGCGCCTGCTCGCGCGTACCTATTATAATTACACATTCAGCCTGCAAAATGTTGGCGGCATCCCGCAAAAAGAACTTCATTCCGTGTTCTTCCACCATGGCAACCATCTTGTCCGACAATACTTTTAAATCGTCTCCGGTGACCATGGCTATTTCAATTATATCTACACCTTTTCCTTTCGGAGCGGTACGGGCAGCAGTCATCATCTGCCTTGCTACGTCCAACACATGTTCGTGGCGGCTTGCACGTTCGTTCTGTATCATAATTCTCACTTTTATTAAAAACTGATAGCAAAGATAATGCAAATTGAGTGCAGAACTTTCATGCTTGCATGAAAATGTTATGCAAAAATGCAGCTTATCTTATTTAAAGATACTGATTTCAGCCAAAAATCCGCCGTTTTTTCAGAATTCCTTTCTATATTTGCTTTCAAATGGGAACCAAGACTATACTTCAGATAGACAACGCATGTATCGCTTTCGGAGCAGATACACTTTTTTCCGGTTTTTGCTTACAACTGCACGAAGGGGAAATCGCCTGCATTTCTGGACAATCGGGGCGAGGAAAAACCTCCTTGCTGAATGCTATTTTAGGATTTGTACCCCTCAAAGCAGGAAGCATCACCGTTAACGGCATTTTACTGGAAAAAGTA
>USSR01000802.1 GCA_900557355.1 uncultured Bacteroides sp. | reverse complement strand
CATAAGTACTAGTTACGGATATTCACATATACATAAACAGCATCAGGCTGATTTGCAACATATAAACAAATGCGGGGAAGCATTTGTTCATTCCCTATTTGTTAATAAAAACAAAAATCTCTTTTACCGCTTATTGAATACCCCTCTCACGAAGCTTCAATTGCCAGTTCCATGCAGAACGCAATGTATCTTCGATGGTTTCAACAGCTTTCCAACCCAACTCTTCATTAGCGAATTTAGGATCGGCCCATACCTTTTCAATATCTCCCGCACGACGACCGACAATCTGATAATTCAGTTTCACACCAGTTGCCTTTTCGAAAGCGTTAATCAATTCCAATACTGAAAGACCGCGTCCCGTTCCGATATTAAACACTTCCACTGTTTCCTTTTGTTTCTTTTCCAAAATACGGCGGATAGCAATAACATGTGCTTTTGCCAAATCAACTACATTAATGAAGTCGCGTATACAAGAGCCGTCGGGCGTATCATAATCATCACCAAAGACGCTCAGTTTCTCACGGATACCGATAGCGGTCTGGGTCAGATAAGGTATCAAGTTCTGAGGCACACCATTGGGTAACTCACCGAGCAATGCTGTCGGATGCGCACCAATCGGATTGAAATAGCGCAGCAAAATTGCATTGATAGGAGCACCTGAAGCCACTGTATCGCGAACGATTTCTTCATTGATCTGCTTCGTATTACCGTAAGGAGATTCAGCTTTCTTAATCGGGGCTTTCTCCGTTACCGGCAATTCGTCCGGCTGACCGTAAACTGTACAAGAAGAAGAGAACACAATACCTTCCACTCCGTGCTTTGGCATCAACTCAAGCAGGTTAATCAATGAAACCAGATTATTGCGATAATAAAGCAATGGTTTCTGAACCGACTCGCCTACAGCCTTACTGGCTGCAAAGTGGATGATGGCTTTAATGCCTTTATATTTAGTAAACACAGCGTCAAGACCAGCGAAATCCAAACAATCCAATTTTTCGAATGCAGGACGAATACCTGATACTTTTTCGATGTTATCAACTACATCGGCGCTAGAGTTTGACAAATTATCTATTATCACTACTTCATATTCCCAATATAACCGGTTCCACCTGTAACCAAGATTTTTTCTTTCATCAGTGATTTATTCTTATAGGTTATCATCGTTGTGGCGGCAAATTTAAGGAAATTAATTTTAGATAAAAAGAAAAAAGAGTATTTTTTTAGTTTAAATTAAAAAGGGGCAGAATTTCTTCTACCCCTTATCTATTACTGAATGTTCTTTTTTTCAGATCTTTACTACACCGGAGAATCCCATGAAAGCCATAGCCAAAAGACCGGCTGTAATTAAAGCAATCGGAGTTCCTTTCATGCCTTTCGGAATATTCACCAAACTCATCTGTTCACGCAAACCCGCAAAGAGTGTCAGTGCCAAGCCAAAGCCAATAGCAGTAGAGAATGCATAAACTACACCCGTCAACAGGTCATAATCCTTTTGAATTACAAGAATGGCCACACCAAGAATACAGCAGTTTGTAGTAATCAAAGGTAAAAATACACCCAGTGCCTGATATAGGGAAGGTGATACTTTTTTAAGAATGATTTCTACCATCTGAACCAAGGCTGCAATTACCAAAATAAAGGTAATTGTTTGCAGGTATTCCAAACCGAAAGCATCAAGAACAAACTTTTGAATAAGGAATGTCACTATAGTAGCAATAGTAAGTACGAATGCTACAGCAGCCGACATACCCAATGCAGTTTCCACTTTCTTGGATACTCCGAGGAACGGACAAATTCCCAGGAATTGTGACAACACGATGTTGTTAACAAAGATTGCCGAAATAAATATCAATATATATTCCATACTAAGTTCTTAATTATGCTTTTTTAAAGCTGTTAATCAATGCAATCAGATAACCCAACGCGATGAACGCACCCGGTGCAAGTACGAATATCAACATACCGTATTCTTCAGGAAGAATAGTCAGATTGAAGATTTTACCTGTTCCCAGAAACTCACGTACGGCACCCAACAGAGTAAGAGCCAAGGTAAAACCAAGTCCCATTCCCAAACCATCGAAGAAAGAAGCTACCGGAGTATTCTTTGCAGCAAAAGCTTCGGCACGTCCCAGTACGATACAGTTTACCACAATCAGCGGAATAAACAGACCCAGCGTAGCATACAGAGCAGGAACATAAGCCTGCATCACCATTTGCAACAACGTTACAAAAGATGCGATAACTACGATAAAAGATGGAATACGCACCATATCAGGGATAACATTCTTAATAGCCGAGATTACAATATTAGAGCAAATCAACACGAACATGGTTGCCAATCCCATACCCATACCATTAATGGCGGAAGAGGTAGTACCCAGCGTAGGACACATACCAAGCAGGAGTACAAACGTAGGATTCTCTTTAATAATCCCGTTCATCATAACTTTAAAATTATTCATATCTTCTACTCCTTTCTTTATTTAGCGCTGATGGAATCCGTAGCCTCAGTAGCTGCGTTTTCAGCAGATTCAACAACTTTTTGTGTAGCGCCCGTAGCAGCATCAGACTCATTCTGACCCGCATAAGCAGCATAAGCAGCATTCACAGCATTCAGGAAAGCACGTGAAGTAATGGTAGAAGCGGTAATAGCATCTACCTGTCCCCCGTCTTTGCTAACAGACAAAGGGGCCTTACCCGGATTCATTCCCTTAATACTTCCTTTGTTACCTTCTTTAAACCAATCGGCAGCTTTGGAACCCAATCCCGGAGTTTCCGCATGCGACAACAAAGAATAATCTATAATGTTTCCTTCTGCATCAAAACCGACCAGTACCTTCAGTTCACCGCCAAATGCCATTGAACTGGCTTCTACAGCAGCACCAATAAATTGTCCGTCTTTCGTTGCAGGATACACGGCATAATCCACACCATTCACAGCCTGCACCTTTTTTTCCGCAATCGGATCGTTATCAAAACCAGGAACAACCGCACTTACCGCATCACTCAATGTCTTTGCATTGGCTTGTGCAATAGGTTCTTTCGTCAGCTCATTTACATATGCCAGCAACGCCACAGAAATAGCGGTAACACCCGTGAGTACCAGCAACATATTCTTCAAGGATGATTCTAACTTTTTCATTTCTTCTTCGCTACCTCCCCAAAGCGTTTAGGTTTAACATA
>USSR01000801.1 GCA_900557355.1 uncultured Bacteroides sp. | reverse complement strand
GAGGGCGGCTTCACTCGGCGGGAGCATTCTTGCCCTGTTCACTCCCAAAGGTATGTTGCCTCCCGAAATCAATATGCTGGTCATGGCAGGTGTCATGCTGATTATCGGCGCAGTTTGTGTATATTTAATCAAAGAGACCAAAGGAGAACAAACAAAAGCATAATCCTTATAAAAAGAGTGATAAAGTGATAAAGTGATGAAGTGGCAAAGTGATAGTGGAACAACACTCTGTGATATATAACGCAGCTACTTTATCACTCTATCACCTTACCACTTTATCACCTTATCACTCCTCTTTCATCTACTTTTGTCATACTTTCTTGCCGTTTATCCGTTTATTTGTTTATCTTTACCGCCATAATCACCATTGAGATACACGCCATGAAAAGATACCTTAGAACCGATGAATGGAATATTATTGAAGATAACTTTCACGCCGACAACCTGAGAATGTCCGAAAGTATATTCAGCTTGGGGAACGGACGCTTTGGACAACGGGGAAATTTTGAAGAGCCTTATTCAAGCGATTCCTATCGCGGTTCATTTGTAGCCGGTATCACTTTTCTGGATAAAACGCGTGTAGGTTGGTGGAAGAACGGCTTTCCTGCTTTTTACACGCGTATTCCCAATGCAGCGGACTGGAGTCGTGTCAGCCTGCGTCTCATCGATGAAGAACTGGACCTGGCACAATGGGACGTAAACAGCTTCAGCCGCAGACTTGATATGAAAGCAGGTATCTCCTACCGGGATTTCGAAATCACATCTCCCAGAGGACATCAAATACGGGTACATGTGGAGCATATCAACAATATGGCCCACCCCGATTTATGCCTAATAAAATACAGCGTCACCTCCATCAATTATACAGGAAGAATATCACTGATTCCCTCTCTGGATGCAATCATAGTCAATAAGGATGATGATCCGAACGAGAAGATATGGAATATCCTCCGTTCCGGCGTCACAAAGGATTGTGCTTATGGACGCAAACCCGGCGGGAAGATGCGCAAGTGTGCTACGCCATGACCTATCAGTTCTTCAAGAACGGCAAAGAAGCCTCCTCGAACCCGATACGCATTGAAAAAGAGAAACAAACCGGATTCAGCATCGGGGCAGATGTGAAACCGGGAGACAATGTAATGCTCATCAAATATACCGTTATAAGTTCGTCGCTCTATGATGAACGCCAGGAATTGATAGAACATTCCATCACCAAAGCCCGTCAGACTAAAATAGACGGCTGGGATAAGTTGGAAAACAATCATCAACAAGCCTGGGCTAATATATGGAAGGAAATGGATGTGGTTATCGAAGGGGACCCGGAAGCACAACAGGGTATCCGGTACAACATCTTCCAACTATGCCAGACGTACCGCGGTGATGATCCGCGTCTGAATATCGGCCCGAAAGGATTCACTGGTGAAAAATACGGTGGAAACACATACTGGAACACGGAACTTTGTTGTGTACCGTTCTTCCTGCTTTCTACTCCGAGGGAGATTGTAAAAAATCTGTTGATATACCGTTATAACCAACTACCGAAAGCTATAGAGAATGCCCGTAAACTGGGATTCAAAGAGGGGGCTGCTCTCTTTCCGCAAGTCACTTACAGTGGTGAGGAATGCCACAGCGAATGGGAAATTACTTTTGAAGAAATACACCGCAACAATATCATCGTCTATGCCATTGCACAACATGCCGCAATCACAGGCAGCAAAGATTATATAGCCAAATACGGACTGGAAGTAATGATTGCCGTCTCCCGCTTCTGGAGCCAACGTGTATCTTTCTCAAAACCAAAACAGAAATATGTCATACTGGGGGTAACCGGACCGGATGAGTACGAAAACAATGTGGATAATAACTGGTACACCAATTACTCGTGTGTGCAGTGCCTGCAGATGACACTTAACTATCTTGAAATCATTGCCGGAGAATACCCCGACGAATATGCGCGTGTACGCCGTGTCACCAACCTCCGCCAACAAGAAGAGGCTGAACGCTGGCGCGACATCATCAACCGTATGTATCTACCGGAAGACAAAGAACTGGGGATCTTTGTACAAAATGACGGTTTCCTGGATAAGGAACTGAACAGTACCGATGCCATTCCACCCGAAGAACGCCCCATCAATCAGCATTGGTCCTGGGATCGTATTCTTCGTTCGTGCTACATCAAACAAAGTGATGTGTTACTGGGATTATATCTGTATTACTTCAATTTCGACAAGGAAACTGTCCGCCGTAACTTTGATTTCTATGAAACAATGACGGTACATGAATCTTCACTTTCCCCGCACATCCACTCCATTCTTGCCGCCCGCATTGGCGAAGTGGAAAAGGCTTACCAACTCTTTCTGCATGCCACCCGTCTTGACCTGGATGACTACAACAACGAAACTCACCAAGGACTGCATATCACCAGTATGCCGGGCAGCTGGCTTGCCATTGTACGAGGCTTCGCCGGAATGCAGATCCTGGAGGGCATACTCTCTTTCTTCCCAGTCATTCCCGAAAAATGGAGCAGTTATTCCTTCCAGATAAATTATCAGGGACGTACACTTCAGATGCGCGTAGGCAAAGAAATAAATATTTCACTTATTACCGGAGAAGAACTGAACATACAAGTATATAAAAACGTTTATAAGCTCAAACTGGGCACCGATTTGTTGCTCAGAATAGAGGAGTAGAAGCCTTTATCATTAACAACGCGTAACAAAATAAACCGGGAGAACAATTATCTGTTTTTCCGGTTTTATGTTTCTATATCTAAACGAACAACTATATATTAGTATGAAAAGAATCTATTTGTTCACCATCGGCATGATGCTGCTTGTCACATCATGCGGACACAAGAAAGAGGGCGATGCCACCCTGATTCGACCTGTTAAGACAGCTAGTGCCAGCTCCCAATCGGTCATCCGGAAAGACTTCTCCGGTATTGTAGAAGCCGTAGAATACGTGAAACTAGCCTTCCGTGTCAGCGGACAGGTTATAAATCTGCCTGTGGTAGAAGGTCAGCGGGTAAAGAAAGGACAATTGATCGCCGCCATTGATCCACGCGACATTTCCCTGCAATACGCCGCCGACAAAGCCGCTTATGAGACTGCCGCAGCACAGGTAGAACGTAACAAGCGCCTGTTGGGACGCCAGGCTATCTCCGTGCAGGAATACGAAATCAGCGTTGGT
>USSR01000800.1 GCA_900557355.1 uncultured Bacteroides sp. | reverse complement strand
AGTTTGTCAATTTTATCAGTCTTTTCTATATAATCCATTTCGGCCACTCTTTTACGGAAGTTCCGTTTATCCATCGGTTCGTCGTAAATAGCTTCATATAGACTTTGCAGTTGAGACAACGTAAAGAGTTTCGGAAGCAGATTGAATCCGATAGGTTCCACGGATGCTTTTTGCTTCATCAGTTCCCGTGCTTTTTCCACCATTTCAGGATGGTCGAAGATAAGTGGGGGAAGTTCGTTCATATTCACCCAGTAAGCGTTGTGCTTCTGAACAAGTTTCCGGTCGTATTCATTAATATTGATTAATGCATAGTAAGCTATGGAGATTACCCGTTCACCCGGATCACGTTCGACAGCTCCAAAAGCTCCTACCTGCTCCATATAAACGTTTTCCAGTCCGGTAAGCTCATGCAATACACGTTTGGCGGCATCGTCCACACTTTCATCTTTCTGCACGAATCCTCCCATCAGTGACCATTCACCCATTGCCGGCTCAAAGTTTCTCTTCAACAGGAGCAGGCTGATTTCCCCTTCGGAGAAACCAAAGATTATACAGTCGATGCCGACATAGAAAGTTGGATTGGTACTATAATACTTATTCATATCAGGGTATTACCAGAAGTATATATAAAATAATGCACAAAGAACTACTACACCGATAGAGGTGATAACATCCCACTTGTTCCAGCTTTGCTTGATGAGTGTCTTATAGTCATCAGTAAAGGTGATAGCTTCTATCTGCTTGGCAGTAGGTGCAGGAGTGAAGAATGAAACAACAACCATCAGTACGATCAGGAATACGAGCAGCCATATTTCGAAGATCAGCCAGTTTGTCTGCCAGAACCAGGCAGTACATTCCCAGTACCATCCAGACATCACATCTTTACCTGTATTCGTGAGGATATTGGTCAGCAAACGTACCATACCGATTATAAAACCTACTATCATAGCTGTTTCACCTGCCTTAGGCGTAATCTTCTTGGAGAATATACCGAGGGCGAATACAGCCACCATCGCAGGAGCAAGCAATGACTGGATGCCTTGCAGATAATCATAAAGACTACCCAAACTCTGCATGATAGGTATCCATACAATACCCAGAATTACTACAACAATAGTAGCGATACGACCTACCAACACATAAGTTGCTTCGCTCTTGTCCTTGAACATCGGTTTGTAGAAGTCTTCAGTAAACAAGGTAGCGCAAGAGTTGAAGAATGCTGCCAATGAAGCCACCAATGCCGAAATAAAGCCAATAGTAACAATACCTTTTACACCGGCAGGCAATACGAACTTAACCATTGAACCAAAAGCTGTATCAGGATTATCCAGTACGAAACCGCTTTCCGGACGTGCCGACAATGCAGCAGCTATCATACCCGGTATCAAGAACATGAACACAGGCAAAATCTTGAAATAACCGGCAGCGATAGTACCTCTACGTGCACGTCTCATAACCTCTTCGCTGGATTCACCTTTACGTTGTCCAAGCACACGTTGAACGATATGCTGGTCAGTACACCAGTACCAGAATCCGATAATGGATGCTCCGATAAATACCCAGAAACCTGGATAGTCATCATACATCGGGTCGCCTGTCTCAAAGTGGAACATGTGGTTTGTGCCGTGAGCAACTCCGTCTGTTCCTATATTAAGTGTTTTGGCATACTCTATCATGTGAGTCCAACCGTCGCTGATACTACCGGCTCCAAGTGCCGACAATCCTAAGAAAAGTACAAGGAACGAACCGATAATAAGTATCGGAGTCTGGATAGCAGACAATGTCATAACTCCTTTCATACCACCCAGAACCGTGAAGATTCCCGTAAGAACGATCAGGCCGATAGCACCAAACCAGAATGGCAATCCGAGAAGACTTTCCATGAAGATACCTCCGGTAAATGCTGTTACGCTGACTTTGGTTAATACGTATGCTATGAGGGTAATGATAGATAACCATGAACCTGTAGCAGGAGTATATCTATATTTCAGGAAGTCGGGCATCGTGATGATTTTTCCTAACTTCACGTTCATCAGCTGATAGAACGGTACGAAAAGCCAACCTAAAATAAGGATCATCCATCCCTGCATTTCCCAGTGTGCCATACCTACTCCAGATTTAGCTCCTGTGCCGGCAAGTCCTACAAGGTGTTCCGAACCGATATTGGCAGCGAAGATAGCTGCACCGATGATATACCAGGGTTCCCCTTTACCAAACAAATAATCTTCACTGTTAGCGCCTTGTTGCAAACGCTTGTCTTTCTGTATCGAACGCCATACCGCCCATGTGACTGCTAAAATACCGACTACGATGATTACCCAGTCGATCCATATAAACTCGTGTGAATTCCAGTTCATCTTATTCTGCTTTTGTTTTTTTGATATTAAATTATTTCTCTATACCGAATTTGAAAATACATTCACTGTTGTAAGTCTGTCCCGGTTCCAGAACTACAGACGGCCAGTCTGCCTTGTTAGGACTGTCAGGATAGTGTTGTGTCTCCAGACAAACAGAAGCACGCTGGTTATAAACGAACCCTTTTTTGCCGGTTACCGTTCCATCGAGGAAGTTACCGGTATAAACCTGTATACCCGGTTCGTTGGTATATACTTCCAGAGTAATGCCGCTTTCGGGTGAAGTGAGTTTGGCTGCCACTTGGGAAAGATCTCCCTTAGTGTTCAATACCCAGTTATGGTCATATCCGTTTCCATTCTTTAATTGAACGAAATCGTAGTTATTGATTTCCTTACCTACAGCTTTCGGAGTAGTAAAGTCCATCGGAGTGTCTTTAACCGGAGCAATTTCGCCTGTAGTCATAAAGGTGCTGTCTACCGGAGTATAGTAGTCTGCATTCACATACATGATATGGTCGGTTGAAATTTTAGACGGATCACCGGAAAGATTGAAATAAGAGTGGTTGGTCATGTTGATGATCGTCTTTTTATCAGTAGTTGCGCTATATTTGATGTCGATAGCGTTGTCATCAGTCAGTTTGTAAGTCACTTTAGCTGTTACATTGCCCGGGAAATTAGCATCTCCATCCGGTGAAATACGAGTCAGCTCCAGTGTTGTCGGATCAATAAGGTTGGCTTCATAAACCTGGTATTGCCAGCCTTTCGGACCTCCGTGCAGGCAGTGTCCGTAATTGTTTTGTGGCAACTGGATCGTATCGCCATCCAATACAAAACGTCCCTGG
>USSR01000799.1 GCA_900557355.1 uncultured Bacteroides sp. | reverse complement strand
CAGCAGTATCACGGGACTTTTGAAGAATAAAGCGCTGAATGACCTCAATTTGCTCGTAGAAAAGGGCTATTTGAATGTAATAGGGCGAGGATCGCACAAAGTATATGTACGCGCTGATAATAAGGTGGTTACGGAGTGACCGAAGCTCATTGATAGACCAAAAAGGGTGTAGGAAATAATTTTCCTACACCCTGGCTACACCGCTACACCGATTGTTATATAATTGAATATCAACGGAAACTGTAATGTGGTGTAGGGTGTAGGCAAAATTGCTCAAAACATATTATTGTTTTCTTTATAATTTAATGCACGGTTCATCATCTTTAATTGTGTGAGGGAATTGTCGAAACTGACGGGATTTGCTTTAATATCCGGATTGACGATAGTGGCATCATACGCTGATTTCTCCAGTTTACCATTCAGATAAATCTTCAACATGCCGTTTTTTTCGCGACATAACGAAACTATCAGTTTCTTGTTGCTGTTTACTTGTTGGTCGGAGCTTGTTTCCAGCCCCCCTGCCACAAATACCAGTCGGCCGTCAGCGTCTATAGATACCGATATGTCCTTTCCCTGATGCAGTAAAACGGTGGCAGCCTTGTCCGTTTTCAGATGGAAAGATATATTAAAATCTCCCCTGCCACTGATGCCCGTTGAAACAGGTATCTCCTGGTTTTCAAAATAGAAGAAAGGCATACGAATCGTTTTGCTATTCTCCGCATAATCTTTCACTCCCGAAACACTGAAACGATACTCA
The DNA here is from genome assembly GCA_900557355.1 of uncultured Bacteroides sp. GTDB lineage: Bacteria > Bacteroidota > Bacteroidia > Bacteroidales > Bacteroidaceae > Bacteroides. Next base: position 2,445 of record USSR01000799.1, on the reverse strand, counting down.
TTATTCTTTTTCATTTCCCGAACCAAAGTTAAGGCTACACTACGCCTGTCGGCCAGCAACGCAACGTTCTTCACTTCATTTCCCGAAACGGTAAATATTCCGTTCTCTACAATTACCGGTTCATCAAATTCGGCGACCAAGCTTGTCGGAGAAGTGGTTTTTACCATTTGTAATTTTGGGGCCGTCTTGTCGGGAGAGGTACTGAATTTCCAAATTCTCACTTCGCCCGGTTGCAAATCGATTGTTATCTGTTCGCCATAGTCAAACAGATGACGTTTCGCAAATTCTTTTTCCCCGTCAGTACTAAGGAATGTCCATACAGCCGTGCGGTATAATCCTTTTAATCCTTCGGGCATGCCAATCGTCCGGTCGAGCTGCAGTGTGAACTTTTGGGGGCGGTCGGACGGATTGCGCACAGAGATAATACCTTCCTGCCCATTCCAGGCGGAATATCCGTAAGGATCTCCCTTGGCAGGAGTCTGCCCTATAAGTTTTGCATGTCTGAGAATCCCGTAGTTATCACTGATCCAACGCAGTACATCCGCATTTATCACCCACTTCTGTCCTTCATCCATCATGTCGTAGCTGTAATGAAGTTCCCAGAAAGCAGTGCCACGGGTTGCCATCATCATCAGGTATGTGCGAAACTCGTCATCATTCATTTTTCCCGCTAAATTTGCCTTATGACCATAAATGGGGTCGTGATTATAAAGATGGGCTAAAGGAAACTGAAATGCGCGTGTTTTCACGAAATCAAAATAACGGTCGTCTCTATAGGATAACAGCCGGTCTACTTGTGCCGGACGCTTGACATCCAGTCCTCCCATATCCTGTGAGTTTTGAATCCAGACAGAGTTGGCCCACTGCAAATACCAGGGACTGGGATTCACGTAGCAAGTCAGGTTAATCCAGAAATCATCCCGTTTGTTTCCGCGCTGGTCGCGCATGGCCTGAAGTATATCAATCCACCGTTCCCAATGTTCAGTGACATAGTACATCCCCTGATATCCGCCGGATATGTAATTGCCTGCTGAATCGGCCTGTGGAGGACGAACCATGAAGCCATCCAGTTTCCAGTAGTTGATGTCAAACTTCTTCTGACAATCCAGAAAGAAATCCTTCAGTTTTTGCAGATAGACTTTATGGTTAGTGCAGATATCATCCGCATTTTGGTTCCATTTACCATTACCATTTTTCTCAAGGAACTTGGCAAATCCGCTATTATAGCTATATCCTCCACGGGGGCCCAGCCACAATCCGAAATCAGAAGCAAATTGATGGGCCAGTTTGGAAGGAGTGGCCAATTCATGCGGGAATTTACTGTTGAAAGACCAGAACTTAACCGTATTTTCCTTTTCAAAAGGGCCATAGGCATTCCAGCCATCATCCACTACATAAGAGTCGAGCGGACGGACACCGTTTTGTGTCAATCCGCATTCCACTTCACGGAAGGAGTTCAGAATATTGTTCTCATCGATCTTCATCATAAAGTCATACCATGAGTTATACTGCATACGCAAATTTATCGGGACGGCAATGTCATCGATATAACTGAAAAAATCGGTCCGGATAACATCCATGTCGACACTGCGGGAAGCACCAAGCACTGCTTTCCAAGTAGAGAATGTGCCGTTTTCCAATCGATTTTCTTTATCCAGCATATCAAAATTCTTACCGGAATAATAACGGATATGTGCCACATTGTCTTTTGTTATCACTGATTCGGCAGCAGGGAACTCCAAGCCTAAAAACATGGCTTGCACATATAGCGGTTGTCCCAAAGAGATGTGATAGCTGCTGATTCCTCCCACGCTTCCTTCCATATCCGGATGTGTCCAGACTGCATATCCTCCGGGAAGTTTCAGAGATTCGAAATCAATGTAGTCGATGCGTGCCTGGCTGCGCTGTGAATCGGGAACTGTAATTTCCAGGTGTTTCCGCATATAATGCTTTCCGTTTTGCAGTGTATATACCATATTGACTTGCCAATCGACCTCTCCAAGACGGAAACTCTGATAGCGGAAGGTTAGTTTCTTCCCGCCCTCTCCTTCGTCAGTGATGTCAACCTTGTTTAGTGAAAGCTTTGATGAACGGAGTTCCGCAGTGACAGAATCTTCGCTTAACGTACGTATAATGAATTCCTCGGAAGAAATCTCCGGAACGATTCGGATGGGTTCCGAACCGGTACGTTTATTCACAATGGTCTGTGTGCGCACTTGTCCATTCACTAAGGAGAACTCACGAGCCAGAAATTCGTTGCCTATAACTACCGAATTCCCGTCATGAATCGCGTAGACTCCTTTACTTTTTGCCGCTGTCGCCAGTGCTGAACAGCAAAATGGCAGAAGCAGAATAATAAAAAAACGTTTTAACATAATGTTGTATACTTATTCAATTAGAATTTCATCAAAATAAAATCTCGTATTTTGTCCCGGATGTACGTGA
>USSR01000798.1 GCA_900557355.1 uncultured Bacteroides sp. | reverse complement strand
ATTTGGAATATGAAAAAAAATAAGTTCTTGCAGAGCTTTTTGCGAAAGGGGATTGGGATGGTTTTGTAATGAAAACGAAGCTTTCTGTTGCTTGATTTAAACTTCTTGCTCGAAAACTTCGTTATTTTACAATAAATCGTTATTTTTGCAAACTCAAATCGAGAAAATTGTAATTTGAAAACGATAAAAACGATAATTTAGGATGATGAAAACGGCCAAACTGTTACTTCACTGTCCCGACAAACCGGGAATTCTGGCAGAAGTGACAGACTTTATAACGGTAAACAAGGGAAATATTATCTATCTGGACCAATATGTCGATCACGTGGAGAATATCTTTTTCATGCGTATTGAGTGGGAATTGAAGAACTTCCTGATACCGCAAGAGAAAATTGAAGATTATTTTGCTACGTTGTACGCACAGAAATATGAAATGTTTTTCCGTCTCTATTTCTCGGATACGAAACCACGCATGGCAATATTTGTATCTAAGATGTCGCATTGCTTGTTCGATTTGCTGGCACGCTATACAGCAGGAGAGTGGAATGTCGAGATTCCTCTTATTATAAGCAACCATCCCGACTTACAACATGTAGCCGAACGTTTCGGAATACCTTTCTATCTGTTCCCTATTACAAAGGAGACTAAAGAAGAACAGGAGAAAAAAGAAATGGAATTGCTGGCAAAGCATAAGGTGAACTTCATTGTACTGGCGCGTTATATGCAGGTGATTTCAGAGCGGATGATTGATGCCTATCCCAATCGGATTATCAATATTCATCACTCTTTCCTTCCTGCATTTGTGGGAGCAAGACCTTATCATGCAGCATTTGAGCGTGGTGTGAAGATCATTGGTGCTACCAGTCATTATGTAACAACAGAACTGGATGCAGGACCGATTATTGAACAAGATGTAGTTCGTATCACTCATAAAGATACTGTAGAAGATCTTGTTAATAAGGGGAAGGACTTGGAAAAGATCGTTCTCTCGCGTGCCGTGCAGAAGCATATTGAGCGCAAGGTACTGGCATATAAGAATAAAACAGTGATATTTAGTTAAGGTATATTCATGAAAGTAGCGATTATCAAATATAATGCAGGCAATATTTATTCGGTGGATTATGCGCTGAAGCGTTTGGGCGTGGAAGCTGTGGTAACGGCGGATAAAGATGAATTGCGTGCGGCGGACAAAGTGATCTTTCCAGGTGTGGGTGAGGCGGAAACCACCATGAAGTTTCTGCGTGCCAGTGGTATGGATGCATTGATTAAGGAACTTAGACAGCCTCTTTTAGGGATATGTCTGGGTATGCAAGTGATGTGTCGACATTCTGAAGAGGGAGGAGATGTAGATTGTCTGGGTATTTTTGATACGGAAGTGAAGCGTTTCGTTCCACAGAAGCATGAGGATAAAGTGCCTCACATGGGTTGGAATACGCTCACAGAGACGAACAGTGGCTTATTCAAAGGCTTTACAAAAGAAGAGTTTGTCTATTTTGTGCATAGTTTCTATGTTCCCGTCAATGAATATACGGCTGCTGTGACGGACTATATACAACCGTTTAGCGCTGCCTTGCATAAGGATAATTATTACGCTACCCAATTCCATCCGGAGAAGAGTGGAGGTGTGGGAGAGCGTATCCTGCGCAATTTTTTAGAATTATAATTAAGTAGATGAATATATGATAGAGCTTATTCCTGCAATAGATATTATCGACGGAAAGTGTGTACGCCTTTCGCAAGGTGACTATGACAGTAAGAAGGTGTATAACGAAAATCCGGTAGAAGTGGCCAAAGAAATGGAGGCACACGGTATTCGCCGGCTTCATGTGGTAGACCTGGACGGAGCGGCTTCTCATCATGTAGTCAATTATAATGTTTTGAATAGAATCACTTCACAGACTTCCCTGATAGTTGATTTCGGTGGTGGCGTGAAAAGTGATGAAGACTTGAAAATTGCTTTTGAGAATGGGGCACAGATGGTTACAGGCGGCAGTATTGCGGTGAAAAATCCTGAGCTATTCTGCCATTGGCTGGAAGTTTATGGCAGTGGGAAGATAATTCTTGGTGCGGACGTGAAAGACCGGAAGATAGCTGTGAATGGCTGGAAGGACGAAAGTGCCTGTGAATTATTTCCCTTTCTGAAAGAATATGTAGAGAAAGGCATTCAGAAAGTAATTTGCACGGATATTAGTTGCGATGGTATGTTGCAGGGGCCTTCTATTGAACTGTACAAGGAGATGCTGGAACAACATTCCGACCTTTACCTGATAGCAAGTGGTGGTGTCAGCAATATGGAAGATATACGTGCATTGGAGATGGCTGGAGTACCGGCTGTAATTTTTGGTAAGGCTCTGTATGAAGGGCATATTACTCTGAAGGAAATTGAAAGATTTATGATTTCTGGTTTCTGATTTATGGGGCGGATACATGCAGCTCCTAAATCGACATTCATAAGTCATAGATCATAAATTATAAATCATAAATCATTAAAGGTGTTAGCGAAAAGAATTATTCCCTGTCTCGATATCAAAGACGGACAAACAGTGAAAGGAACCAATTTCGTCAATTTGCGTCAAGCGGGCGATCCGGTGGAACTGGCGCGTGCGTATAGTGAGCAAGGTGCTGATGAATTGGTTTTTCTGGATATAACAGCCAGTTTTGAAGGTCGCAAGACATTTGCAGAGTTGGTGAAGCGCATTGCTGCCAATATTAGTATTCCGTTTACGGTAGGTGGCGGTATCAACGAATTGAGTGATGTAGACCGTCTGCTGAATGCCGGTGCAGATAAGATATCTATCAATTCTTCTGCAATTCGCCGTCCCGAATTGATTGATGAAATAGCTAAGAACTTCGGTTCGCAGGTATGTGTGTTGGCGGTAGATGCCAAACAGACTGAAAAAGGCTGGTGGTGCTATTTGAATGGAGGTCGTGTAGAAACAGATAAAGAACTGTTTGCCTGGACCAAAGAAGCCCAGGAACGTGGTGCTGGAGAAATACTTTTCACCAGCATGAATCATGATGGCGTAAAGGCCGGATACGCTAATGAAGCGCTTGCTGAAATGTCTGATAACCTCTCTATTCCGGTGATTGCATCGGGCGGAGCAGGAGCAAAAGAGCATTTTCGTGATGTGTTTTTGCAAGGAAAAGCAGATGCAGCATTGGCAGCCAGTGTTTTTCATTTCGGAGAAATTAAAATTCCCGATTTA
>USSR01000797.1 GCA_900557355.1 uncultured Bacteroides sp. | reverse complement strand
TAGTGGTGGATTTACCTGCTCCATTAGACCCTAACAGACCTAATATTCCTGTTTTTTCAATAGAAAAATTGATATCGCGAATGGCCCAATCGACACTATAACGATGGGATAAATGCTTGACTTCGACAATAGGAGTACTCATACTTTTTATTTTAAATGATTAATAGATTTCTTATTCATATTACCATGCAACCCCTCTTGAAATATCCATCCGGTTCGATTTGATTTTTCTGAATTTCCAGGAGAAATTTATGGTAAAATACCGCCCGAAGTTCTCTCTGTCAATATAACTGGTATGGTTATCTTTCATTTGGATAATACGGTTATGATATGAATTTAATAAGTCAAATGCTGTAATGCTTACTTCTGCCTGTCGGTTGAATACTTTCGCTCCAGCATAAATATTTAAGATATTTTCTTTATCAATTTGATGATAGGTTTTGTTGTTCTGATGTTGATAGGTATATGATACCTTTGTAAAGAAGTACTTCAACATGGGAGTGCACGTCATGTCTACCGTTAAACGATTTGTTAATATCCGGTTCGATTGGTCATTCACTTTATTGGAGGCTTGTCGATAGTGGATGCTCCAATAGGCTGATGCACGTAATCGAGGAATCAGATTGGTAGCGAATCTGGTTCCTATCCTTGTTGTGCTTATTTTCGTTATATCCCGTATATTATCATAGTAGTAAGGCAAATGTTCATACTTATTGTTAATATTAACATCTAAATTGGATTTGATTTTTACGATGGGATACATCCAGGAAATATCCCAATCTATATTCCATGCTCCATTTAGATTGTCGTAACTGCTGAGCGTACTATTTGCAATAGCCGTATAGTTAAAATCAGGCAAGTAAGTTGCTTTGTTAAAATAAGTGCTCCTATTGGAGATGCTGTTTTTTATGAAAGCTAGAGTTAATTCCGAATTTATCAAATGTCCGTAGTCATTAAAGCGATACTGTTCTTTCCACCAAATTTTATGTATGGTACTGGCTTTCAGATTTGGATTTCCACTGCTGATAAAGTAAGGATTAGAGTTGTTGACTTCTGAACGTAGTTGTGCTATATTGGGGAGTTGACTATTTATGGTATATTTGATTGTGTGCTCTGCTTTTTCACTAAATCTTCCTCCTAAAGAAATTTGTACTTCTCCTTTTAATGCGTTAAATGATTTTTCAAATTTTGTTTGTGCCGTTTCTTTTCTATCCTTAATAATGGAATGTTTCCACCCTGCTGAAATATCAATGTTGAAGATTCCCAAATCGGGTAGAATAACGGTCGTTTCAGGGGTATGTTCTATCAGGGAATTTCGGTAATTATATGTATTTGTAGGGTCTGTTTCTCCTGTTATTTTGTTCCATGCAAGCTGATTGATATGGCGATTGTCCGATACAAAATTGTATATTAATTCGATGAATGAATATTTATCTTTTGATAACATGCGCTTTAATCCTGTTTTGGCTTCCCATTTATTTCCTCTTCCATTTGTTGGAATGGCTATGATCTCTTGTAGACTTCCACTAGCCTCATTTTGTGTTTTGTTTTCCCGGTTTTCTTCTCCGTTGGACGAGCTATTCGAATAGTTCGCGTTGACGGAATAGTTCCAGTCTCCGAAGAATTTATTCCAACTAACTGCTCCTTGCATCTCTTGAGATTTACCATTGCCATTTTGTTGTAAAATGCCGGTAGATTGGATCTCATCTATGCTATTTGTTATTTGTTGCAATGTATGTTGTTTTGAATGATTAGTCGATAATGTATAATCAATAATCAGATTGCCCCATTTCTTATCATTCATACTGAATCCAGTACTCATAGTATGTTTATTATACTGATTTGTGTTCTGATATTGGTTTAGATAGCTCTTTTGCCAGAAGGCATCTGTAGCGAAGTATTCTTGTTCAGTTCGGGTATTTGCTTCTGTTGCGCTTCGTGCAAACTGATAGCTGCCTTTTATTTCTTTATAAAATCCTGTCTCTTTTTCCCAACGACGGGACAGATTGATGCCTCCAAAGCTATTTTCACTGTAAGTTTGCGATGGGTTCTTGGTACTGAGGAACATTTGCGGTTGATTGGTTGCTCTATTCAAATTGTTGTGCATGGCATTGATCGCTACCAACATTTTCTCGGAGAAGAAGTTAAATGTACCTCCTATGCCATAGCGTACATCATGGTCTGCAAGTTGTTTTTTTTCCATATTTCCTCCGATACTTGCTATTAGATTCCCTTCCTTCGAGTTTACTAATTTGCTTTTTGTCTCAATATTCAGAACTCTGCGTTTCTTACCTTTTCTGTTTTTACGTGTTTGCTCTTTATGCTCATCTTCATCATAAGCGGATATATATACAACATCATTGGCAGAAAGGTGATTCAATGCATTCATTGGATTCTCTCCAAAAATCTTTTTGCCGTCAACGTATGTCTTTTCCACATCTTTTCCAGCTACTTTTACACTCTGTTCCGAAACTTCTACTCCCGGCATTTGTTCCAGAATATTTCGTGCCACATCATCTTCCAATATGTTGATTCCTTGTGGATTAAAACGGATAGTATCGCCTCGATATACCATAGCGGGAATTTTACCTTTTACTGTTACGGCCTGTAATTGTATAACGCGGTCGGTCAGATAAAAGTCTTTTTGTGTAGTTTGTCCCTCGTGTACATAAAGTGTATCGGAATCTGCGATGAATCCGTCGGCCCACACGATGGCTCGTGCGATACCGACGGGAACTTTATTCCAAAAGAAAAAAACTGAACTTTTATAATCTTCTTTCAATGTATCTTTACCACATATCAGATTTGCCTTGACTGCATCAAGACTTACTTGCATAATACTTGTGCGCAGCTTTACTTTTCCATATTTAGTAACCTTTTGTTGTATAGTAGTGGAATCTGGTGGAGTTATCTTTTGAGCATACAGTATGTGTATATTACAGAGAGAGTAATATACATGAAATATAGATTATAGAAGTTACATTTTTCATCGAAGGCTACATTTAAAAATTAGATTTTGTAAATGGAAATAAGTTTTCAGATGTATAATCTAACTGTTGAGCATCAGAACGCATCTGTACTCTAATGACACCTGTATTTGCTTTAATTGTAACTTCCATAGGTATACCTATATAAGAAAAAACTAATATAAGATTCATATTTTGCCGGACATCGGCCTATATTCGCGTATGCTTCCGTCATTTGTAGTACTA
>USSR01000796.1 GCA_900557355.1 uncultured Bacteroides sp. | reverse complement strand
CTTTTCCCCCTTCATCCAGCAATACAATCACATCACCCGGTTGGAATGCCTTACATATCAATTCACCCTCTTTTTCTTTCTGCACTTCCATGGAAAGGCTCTTGGTATTCTTCAATTCCGGGATAACTTCCATTTCGAAAGACAGGTAGCGTTTGGTACGCTGCACATAGTCATTGATGGCAGTTATAAAGTGTTGTTCTACGGTTCTTCCTACGACGAGCAAAGTTGTTTTCATGTTGCTTACATTCTGATTCGTGCACAAAATTAGTGCTTTTTTATTGTATTTTACAATAAATGCTTACCTTTGCGTATCATTAATACTTGTGATTATGAAAAAACGAGTAGTTTTATTGTTGACCAGCCTCTTCTTATGGGTATCCTTGATCTTTGCTCAAGACGTACCTGTGGGGGTGGTTACGGCCTTCAAAAAGGGAAACTCTCAGGAACTAAACGGGTATCTGGGTGATAAGGTGGATCTGATTATCCACAATCGTACGACCAATGCTGACAAGCGAACTGCAGAAAGAGCAATGGCTAATTTTTTTGCCGAGAACAAAGTCAGTAGCTTCAATGTGAATCACGAAGGAAAGAGGGATGAATCAAGTTTCATCATCGGTACTTTGGGGACCGCTAATGGAAACTTTCGGGTGAATTGTTTCTTCAGAAAGGTACAGAACAAATATGTGATACATCAAATAAGAATAGATAAAGCGAATGAATAAGGAAGAAGAATTGATTGACAGGTTGATAGACCTCGCCTTCGCAGAAGATATAGGTGACGGAGACCATACAACCCTTTCGTGCATCCCCGCTACGGCGATGGGTAAATCCAAACTTTTGATTAAAGAGCCGGGCATTCTGGCTGGTATCGAAGTTGCCAAAGAAGTGTTTCGTCGTTTCGACCCTACTATGAAGGTAGAAGTCTTCATCAATGATGGGGCTGAGGTGAAGCCGGGCGATATAGCAATGATAGTGGAAGGCAAGGTGCAATCTTTGTTGCAGACAGAACGCCTGATGCTGAACATTATGCAACGCATGAGTGGTATTGCTACCATGACGCATAAATATGCAGAGAAACTGAAAGGTACGAATACACGTGTGCTCGATACCCGTAAGACTACTCCCGGTATGCGTATCCTTGAGAAAATGGCTGTGAAGATTGGCGGTGGTGTAAATCATCGTATCGGATTGTTCGACATGATTTTGCTGAAAGACAATCACGTGGATTTTGCCGGAGGCATCGACAAGGCTATCAATCGTGCTAAAGAATATTGCAAGGAAAAAGGTAAAGACCTCAAGATAGAGATTGAAGTACGTAACTTCGATGAGTTGCAACAAGTGCTTGATCTTGGTGGCATAGACCGTATCATGTTTGATAACTTCACGCCTGAAATGACAAAGAAGGCTGTGGATATGGTAGGCGGTCGTTATGAAACCGAGTCTTCGGGTGGTATCACTTTTGATACGCTGCGCGATTATGCCGAATGTGGTGTAGACTTTATCTCTGTAGGTGCTCTGACCCATTCTGTAAAAGGATTGGATATGAGTTTTAAAGCATGTTGACAAAGGCGGAAGGTCGTATTAGGGAATAAAAAGGGAAGCCTCTCATAAGTTTGCCATCATATTGCAATCTTTATGAGAGGCTTTTCTATTAATAATCAGTATATTACGGAACACTAAGAAACAGACGGTCTGTTAGGGGTGAACGCATGGTCTGTTGAGGTCAAACAGATGATGCGTTTTGAGTGAATAGATGATGCATTTGGAAGATATGGAAAAGATAGATTGGAAAAGAGTAAAAACGATAGTCAAAGGATGGAAGCTGGGAGACTACGTACGACAAATATCCATTGTCGTGATTGGTGTGCTGATTACCTTTATGGGCAGTGATTGGGTAACCCGAAATTCGGAGAAGAAGGATATCCGGGCCACCATGTTGCTGATTAAGGAAGAACTGAAAAGTAACCGGGAGAAATATGAAGATATTGTGGCTGAGTTTCAGGAAGACGAACGTCTTTCTGCCTTATTGGCAGAGCACGACTTGAAGATTCGTATCATACCTGAAGATTCGTTGAGGCAGTTTGCCCTTCTAATGGGGCATATACGTAGTTTCACTTACACCCAGAATGCACTGGATATACTTAAAAGTTCCATGTTGATGCAGAAAATTTCGGATAAAGAATTGCTGTTGCAGTTGACTGAGATTTATGAAGTATTGGATGGGTTTAAGGCGACTATGAACGGCTATTATGATATGAAAGACCAGGTTATGACACCTTTCAATCTTACACTGACCGATGAACAGATGCATTGTTTGTATGAGGGGGGATATGAGGCATGGGACATCTACCTTTCGAATATATCGGTGCGAAACTTTGTTAGGGTTGCTCATAGATATTTTACTCCCGACTATATAGAGCGTGTAGGGAAAAGAATTGATAGGGCAATACAGGCTATTGAAGAAAAATATCATTTAGAATAATCAGAGTTATGGGACAGAACGGTTGGGATAAGATAAAGAACGTGCTCAAAAGCTGGGAACTGGGAGACTATTTTCGTCAGTTCAGCATTGTGGCGGCAGGTATCATTGTTACTTTCTGGGGAAGTGACAAGATAGCGGAGCACAGTAGGCAGAAAGAAGTGCGAGCGACGATGCAACTGGTAGCGGAAGAACTGGAGTATAATAAGGAGGAATTGCGTAAAATAAAGCGGTTGCTGGATATTGATGTACACATGAGCACTGTGTTGTCGAACTACAATATGGATGTATCTAAGATACCTGGAGATACTTTATGGAAGTATGGCAAGCTTTTTAATAATTTTGATGAATTCTCTTATAGAACCGATGCATTGGACGTGTTGAAAGGTTCCTCATTAATGCAGTATATCCCTGAGAAACGTATGTTGCAGGATGTGATGCAGGCCTATTTTGAGTTGGGAAGGAAAAAGAAAGATGTGGGTGATTATTATAAGATAAAGACCGATGTGCTGATGGGGCTTGCCTTGTCTGCGGGAAGAAAGAATATCTTGAGTGATGACCGCACTTTTAAGGATGAAGTCTCCTATCTTTTGGAACATGATAATTTTATTAACTTCGTCGTTATGGTTCCCGGTATCTTAGATTGGAGTGAGTTTGATGCACTGGATGAAATGCTTGACAAGCAGATACAGACTTTGAAAGCAAAATATAAATAATCTCCGTTCTTTAACTTCTTTTTAG
>USSR01000795.1 GCA_900557355.1 uncultured Bacteroides sp. | reverse complement strand
TGCGCGTCCAGTGGTACTGTGCGTTCCAACAAGCCCGGTATGTTGGGGAATACTGTCGGCGGCTGGGGCATTTGCCACAGTTTTGCTGAGGACGGGCGTTGCATTTCACTATTGAAGGTGATGCTGACAAACTATTGCATTTATGATTGTGCCTATTGCATCAACCGTCGCTCCAACGATTTACCGCGTGCCACGCTTACGGTAAGTGAGCTTGTCGATTTGACGATGGAGTTCTATCGCCGTAACTATATAGAGGGATTGTTCCTCAGCAGCGGAGTGGTGCGAAATCCTGATTATACAATGGAACGCTTGGTGCGCGTGGCAAAAGACTTGCGTACCATCCATCGTTTCAATGGCTATATCCATCTGAAAAGTATTCCCGGCGCCAGCCGTGAACTGGTGAATGAAGCGGGGTTATACGCCGACCGTCTCAGCGTCAATGTAGAAATACCGAAAGAAGAGAATCTGAAACTTCTTGCCCCGGAGAAGGACCATAAGAGTGTATATGCGCCGATGCGCTATATCCAGCAAGGTGTTCTGGAGAGTTCGGAAGAACGGAAGAAACACCGCCATGCTCCCCGTTTTGCTCCTGCCGGACAGAGCACGCAGATGATTGTAGGGGCTACGGCAGAGTCGGACAAGGATATTCTGTACCTTTCATCCGCCCTTTATAAAGGTCCTACAATGAGGCGTGTCTATTATTCCGGCTATATCTCTGTCAATACTTATGATACCCGTTTGCCTGCCCTGAAACAGCCGCCGTTGGTGCGCGAAAACCGTCTTTATCAGGCAGACTGGCTGATGCGTTTCTATCAGTTCAAAGTGGAGGAGATAGTGGATGACTCGTATCCTGACCTGGATTTGGAGATTGACCCTAAGTTGTCATGGGCTTTACGCCATCCGGAGCAGTTTCCTGTGGACATCAACCGGGCGGATTATGAAATGTTGCTGCGCATTCCGGGGGTAGGAGTGAAGTCGGCGAGGCTGATTGTGGCATCCCGCCGCTTTTCTAAATTAGGCTTCTATGAATTGAAGAAGATAGGCGTGGTGATGAAAAAGGCGCAATATTTCATTACTTGTCACGAACTGCCCATGAAGACAGTGAATGAGATGACCCCGCAGGCAGTGCGCAGTCTGTTGATAACAAAACCCAATAAGAAAAAAGTGGATGAAAGGCAGTTGTTGCTTGACTTTCAGGATTAAGAGAATCTCTTTTCATGACGATATTTATCTTTGATAATACCTTCGAAGGCTTGCTGACTTCCGTTTTTGAAGCCTATTCCCGTCGGACTTTCCCTGATGCTCTGCTTCCGGAAGGAGAGCCGTTGCCCCTGTTTCATGAGGAAGTCTTCACGGTAATCACCGAAGAAGAGAAAGCAAAGCGCGTGTGGCGTGGTTTGCAGAAGAAACTTTCTTCCGGCGCTTTGTCCTGCCTTGCCCAGTGTTGGCTGGCGGAAGAAGCAGAAACGCCGATGTTGCTGTTCCGCTATATCCGCAAGGCGATTGATGCTCCCCGTTCCATTGAGACGAACTTTGCCGACCCTGATGTGCTGGAATTTTCACGTATGTGGAAGCGGGTGGATTGGGAACGTCTTCGTATGCTCCAGTTTATCCGTTTTCAGAAAGCTGCCGACGGCACTTTCTTTGCTGCCGTGGAGCCGGAAAAGAATGCCCTCTCTTTGGCCATCGACCACTTTAAAGACCGTTTTGCCGACCAGCCCTGGTTGATATATGACATCAAGCGGGCTTACGGATTCTATTATGATTTGAAAGAAGTACGTCAGGTTACATTTGAAGAAGGTTCGCGTGAGGGGCATCTCGTTACCGGTATACTGGACGAAAGCCTGATGGACAAGGACGAAAAACTCTTTCAGCAACTCTGGAAGACATACTTTAAAGCCATCTGCATCAAAGAACGGCTAAATCCGCGGAAACATAAACAAGATATGCCAGTACGTTATTGGAAACACATGACGGAGAAGCAATAACGGCAGCAGCTATCCTATGCGGCAGCTATTCTATCTGTTCCACCGTCACGTCCGGCCATTCCTGCATCAGCGACAGCATGTGTCCTTCGTCATTGCTCCGCTTGGATTTGATGACCATAGTCACTATGTATCTCTCCGTTTCTCCATAGCCGAGCCTTTCCATTTTGTAGGAGACCAGCATATAATTCCGGGATTTGAATCGGTCGGAAACTTCTTTGAGTATGTCCTTGTTTGGAGTAGAGAAGGTTATCATGGAACTTTTCATTCCTACACTTTTGAACAAGATGCTGAGGAGCTCCAGTCCTGCCAAAGTCAATAGAGTGGCGGCAATGCCGATCACATACATTCCGGCTCCAACCGCCAGACCGATGCCTGCGGTGGCCCATATTCCTGCCGCAGTGGTCAGTCCGCGTACAATCTGTTTTTGCAGGATGATGGTGCCTGCACCGATAAAACCGATGCCGCTGACTACCTGTGCCGCCACACGGCTTGGGTCCAGCGATACGCTGTTTTCCTTGATGATGTCCTGAAAGCCGTATTGGGAAACAATCATGATGAGGGCACTGCCCAATGATACTAAGAAATGAGTGCGGTATCCTGCTTCTTTGGCACGGTATTCACGGTCCAGCCCGATGATGGCACCCAGAATGCCGGCAACTAATAGTCTGAGTACGAAATCAAAATTTAATGCCATATTACCTCCTTTTTGTTCTAATTTATTGTTTCTAAATATGGTTTGTGTAACTGGTTGATAGTCAAATGTGTTAATATAACCCATAATGAGGTACCGACTGAATGGCATTCACCTACCGACTGAATCATATTCACCTACCGACTGAATGGGGATGAGGTTACGATCGTATCTCCCAAATTCTTGTTTTGTAAATAATTATATGTGTTTTTAAATGCAAATATCTATCCTCGCGTTGATAAGCTGTCTTAATTGAGGCGAAACCTACATCAATCAATCACCCAATTCTTATTATGGGGCACCGTCCGCTTCGGGTCGTAATGCATTCCCGCCTGTGTCGGTATTTTCAGAACGTATGTACGTCCACTTTTGTTTGGCAGGGAGGTGTCGCGCAACCAGGGATTGGCGTCCTTCAGTTGGGCATAGGTGACGCCCTTGTCTCGGGCAAACTGCGCCAGGTTGTCGATACCCGTATTAACGGTGACCTCCGTATAAGGAATGGCCGGATAAAGATGTTCCCGTTTCAGCAGGAAGCCGTAACGTTGCG
>USSR01000794.1 GCA_900557355.1 uncultured Bacteroides sp. | reverse complement strand
TATGCATTATCAGGGAAGATATCCCATCCACCGAAAACAATGTCGTTCAAGTCTGCCAAAGGCACTACGTCCTTAATCAGCTTTTCGTCGTTGTTCTCCATGCGTATTGTGGCCATCTGTGTAATAGACCCAATAGGTTTTGCCAGTCCCTTACGAGCAGCCAATGTACCCGTTATCATGGTGGTTGAGACCGCGCCACCCACTCCGACTACCAGTACACCCAAACGACCAGTTGCCGGCTTAATGTTTTCTTTCATTGCCATTGTATCTTTTAAAGTTTAAAAAATTGCTCAAATTTAGGCTATTTTGTTCAATTGAGACTCGTCTTTTTATCCGATTTAATGTTCTGTTAGTAAGATTTAAGTTAAAAGGTCATATGCAAACTGATTCTAAGGCCGGATTTATCAATTCCGGGCAGATTTCTGTAAGTTAATCGCCAGACATAATCGAAGCGGAGCACCTTCAAAATATTCTCCACACCGACACCCACTTCCATATAAGGAGTATCCCCCATATAAGAGGTTGTGACGGGAAAACGAAAAAGGTCATTGCTGACTGTCGGATTATTCTTGTCGCTCAAATTCCCGTACAATCCCCGGAATGAAAGGACTTCACGCCATTTCAACTTTTTCAGCAAAGGCACGCGGTTGAACAGAAAGCCATTTAGATAATAAGTAACGTCCCACGAAGCATATTCATCGTTCATAAACTCCATGGCATTCATCAAGGAGTAAGACTCCGGCTGAATGGTATAGGAGAGGTTGGCGTTCGGAATAATCAGTAACGGAAAAGGTACTTTATTCCAAACTTTTCCGGCTTTCAGGATAACGTCGGTATAGCCGAAGGCCGAAAACCAGAAACGTTTCTGGAAACCTGCCTCTGTATATTGATAGGTATAATCACCACCCAACACTCCTTTTGCAGCCATCGTATGTGAAAGCGAGAAGACCGGCGCATCCAGCGATACTGGGAAGCGGTTCCATTGCGTCTGAAAGAATTTTTCATTCGGCGCATAACGCAATTTTACTTCAAACTCGGCATTCGATATTTTCTTCACGGGCGTTGCCATCTCATCCTGCTTCAGGAAAGGGATAAGATACGAAGACTCATCCTGCCGGAAGCGGGAAGTGAGCTGAAAGGAGAAACCGGAATGGAACTCATTGGTGTAAGTCAGTTCCGCCTTGCGCTGATAGCCTATCCGGTCGTCCTTCTGGCGCTTCAAGCTCAGGAATACGTTGTCCTGACTGGTATAAAGGTAATGCTGCCCGTATTGATTCACATCCGAGGTATATCGTGCTTTCAAAGAATGAATAGGAAATTCGTTGGCATACTCCTTCTTCTTATGGAAAGAATATTCCACTTCCGCCATTCCCTTCATCCGATGGTCTTTGAAACCGTAAGCCATGTATCCTTTATAGAATAGGTGCGGATTGAGCCACGCCGTAGTCATACCTCCCGCACGCAGACGCACACCTTCCAGGGTGTTGCCGCTTATGGTGGTATTCATCATACCTATATAGAACAGGGGTTCCTTCTCTTTAGGTGCGGGTATGTATCCGGTAAACAACACTTTCAAGGTCTTCTCCGTCCAGTAATAGACAGGATACGTGCGAAGCTGCGCCATCATTTTATCAACGGAAGTTTCCTTCTTGCTGACTTCCACCTGACGGTTATCGTCCCAGTAAGCTTCCGTGCGATGCGTCGCTTCGGCCGGCTCAATCACTTTTTCCGGCTTCTTGAAGGCTGAAAGGGCATCCGCAGAAGGTTCATACACATAATTCCTGTAATATACATCCCGTTTGGCATAGATACCGTCACTGTTGTCCACCAGCTTGAATTCGGTAGTGATATGTTCGTCAGCCAACTGGCGCGTACCGTCTGCTCCACGGGTAAAGTTCTGTTCAAGAGACATATAATCCACAAAATTCAGATTGATTTTCTGTGGAAAGTTCATGGTGGCACGACGCACGAAATAGGTACTATCCAAAGTAACGTACAAGTGTCCCGTAAAACCGAAGGATTCGGAATTGAAGGGTACGAATGTCAGGTCCACACAAGGCTGGCCCGCTATCGTAAGCGTGTCCATCAGATAATATTTATAGAATGAAGGGCCCAGGGAAGAGAGCGGACTTACGAACTTATTGGTGAACAGCGTGATGTTGTTCTCATAAATATCAACATCCGTCATCGTCACACTGATGGCTTGCTCCATGCCTTGCTGCGAAAGCATCTCATCCACACCGGCCTGTTTGCGGGCATGTACGCGCTGTTTCTGACTTTTGGGAGATTTGCGGTAATAGTCCGTAGCCAGCAGCTCACGATTGGAGACGGCAAGTACGGGCTTTCCCGTAACGGCGGAAGTATCCACATAGTCCGTCAGGAACTTGAACTTACGATAAAGCCACTTCTGTTGCTTTACGCTGTCAAAGTTGTTGATGGCAAAGGTCATCTTCTCATAACGATCCCGTTGCCAGAAGTCCAACTCCTTGGGCGAATAGTCATCCCGATGCTCTATCATTTGTCGCACAAATTCCACGGCGGGATTATCTTTTTTCTTATATCGCTCCCGTTTGGGCTTTACCAGCACTTCGTTCAGGGCATACGTTGCCGGAGAAAGGGCGATGGTAAGACGGATACCTTGTGCCGGATGAATAAGACGGGTGTATTCATTATATCCAATGGCAGAAATAACCAGCACGGCTTGGGGGCGGTAGGTCTTGAAAGAAAACTGTCCTTTGTCATTGGTCATACCTCCTTCGGTAGTACCTTTCAGATACACAGATGTATAAGGCAGAGGCTCACGGGTTAACGAGTCTGTAACAACACCTTGTACCACATATTGTGCTTGCAGGGGAAAGCTCATCCAGCAAAGGCCGATGAACAATAAAATCCTTAAAAAAGTAAACCTCATACCTATTCATATAATGTTGAAAGATAAATGATAGTTTAGCGGGCTATATAGCCTATTGATATACGGACTATCAGAAATCACGCCGCTAAATTATCATTTATCCTTCTTTTGTGCCCGCAAAGGTACGCAAGAAAACTTTTTCAGAAAGTTCAGTTTTACTGAATAAATGTTCTAAAAAACCACTTTTGCACGAAACACTTCCCATTGCAGGCTGTTGTATATGTCTTAAACGACGCCAAAAGCATCGAAAACCAATTAATAACCTAAACAACTTAATTATGGAATGGATAATAAACCAGCTCAGGGAGCGCCCCGAAC
>USSR01000793.1 GCA_900557355.1 uncultured Bacteroides sp. | reverse complement strand
CTTCGCTCCGTGCTAACGGTTTAGGTACGGAAGGTATTGTTTTTGGTGGTAAGCGCATGGGGCTTTATTTCCTGGAAAGTGGTGCGGCATTCCGTAATTCTAATGTGGTTTACGACCGTGAAGGCTCTTCTTTTGCTACTTTGCGTCCGGGCATGATTGATTGGGAAAAGATATTCTCTGATGCCGGTTGGTTTCATTGGTCGGGTATTGCTGCTGCTTTGTCACAAGATGGTGCCAATGCATGTCGTGAGGCTCTTGAAATAGCTGACCGTATGGGATTGACTATCTCCTGTGACCTGAATTTCCGTAAGAAACTTTGGAACTATGGGAGTTCTGCTGCCGAAGTCATGCAACCTTTAGTACAATATAGTGATGTTATTTTCGGTGCCGAACCGGAATATAAAGAGATACTTGGCATACAGCCTGTCGGTTTCAAAGCGGTAGATGCTGCGGATACTACATTTGAGGCAAATTTTCCTGCCTTTGAAGAGTTCGGTCGTCGGGTGGTGGAACTTGTTCCTCGTTGCCAGAAGGCATTTCTGGAACTTCGTAATTCCATTACTTCCAATCATAATTTGCTGGCTGCCGTTCTCTATTCAGATAGCACATTGAAACATACAGGTATTTATGATATCGAATGCGAAGTGGACCGCGTGGGTGCCGGTGATGCTTTTGTCGGTGGCATGATTTATGGTCTCATAATGTATCCGGATAATGATCAGAAAGCATTGGAATATGCTCTGGCAGCCTCTGCATTAAAGAATACCGTATACGGTGATTTTAATCATGTGACGGTGGAGGAAGTAGAGAGCCTGATGCAAGGAAATACATCGGGAAGGGTATCACGATAAAATGCTTTTCCGATGAGGTTGTGTCGAAACTCTGATAAGCGTATCATTTCGTCATCCTGAGCTTGTCGAAGGATCTCTTCTCTGCGCTTCAGGGGAGTAGATCCTTCACTATGTTCAGGATGACAGAGCAAAATGATAGTAATTCTTACTTTTGACACAACCTCATCGGAAAAAGAATACAATTAGATAACCTCTTTTGCAAGTGCCTCGGCAGTAGAGGCGTTTATCGATTCATCCAGCACATAGATCCGATAAGAAAGACGCAATTCCTGATCGGGATGCAAAGTAAATGACTGGCGTTTGGTTGGAGAGAAGTTCCACATCAGGTCGCCCCGGGAATTATTGGCTTTATCATCCCATACGCGTATCGGTTCGGGATAGTTTAGATTGGAAGGGTAAGGAACAATCAGGATACAGGCATCGTCCTTGCCGGGTTTCTTTTGAAAGTAGCACCAACGGGCCAGTGATCCATCGGCATTGTTACGGTCGAGCCTTTCGGATGTGAGCATCTCGGCTGTCTGCCCATTCCAACTTTCGCATACACGGATACAAATGCCTCCATAGCGGTAGCTTTCCAATACTACCGGGGCAGAAGTGGCACAACGAAGCGTGGTGTGATAGTCAATGTAATATCCCCGTTGTTTGGGTTTTCCCACACGGATTTTCAGTTGCTCGGTCATCGCTATTTTTTCTTTCGTGGAGTCGGGATATACCACATGGTCGAGTACGGCGGAAAAGCCATCGGGTTGCACTTCAACGAATTGCCGAAAACGAACCGTACCTTGTTTCTTATAGAGATTCCAGAAGTCAATTTCATTTTCTTCGAATGTGGTTTTTGTCCAGGCATACCACAAGCCGAAATGGTGATAATGGTCGGATGGGGAACAATTGGTCAGTACCTCACCTTCCAACGTACGTAAAGGATGGATGAATCCGCTTCGTTTATAGACAGTATCTACACCCTGTGGAGGATAAGTTACTGCATAATTGTAAGTAAACAAGTGTTTTCCATCCATTGTGTACTCCAATGCTTTATTTGTATCTACCACAGCAAACGGAGTGTGGGTAGAAGAGCATGAGCTGAAAAGTACGAAAAAACTTAAATGGAATAGAGATAAAATGATGCTCTTTATTTCAGTGTATTTATGCATGGCTATCAATGTTTTGTTGGCAGTGCAAATTTATCAACTACAATGTTATAGAAGATTTTCTTTAGCACTGGGAGTATGCTGAAAAATTGGACCCACTATCTGGCAGTTATCCAATTCTTTACAGTCACCACAGGTGTTAAATCCTTTTTCGTTTACGCATTTGCGAATTGCGCACATATCGCTGCAATACATCGTTTTCACCCCATCCACACGACAGCCCATACAATTAATGGTATCTGCCGTAATCTCCGGTATGTTATTCAACTCACTCCACAGTTGGGCTGTTTTTTCTCTTAATTCATTGTCATCTCTGACAGTAGCTATGCGGGCATCGCAACTTTCGCAATCTAATCCGCAACAAGCAATTAATTGTTTCATCATTAGGCTATGACTGTTGATATTTGGTTGATTGCAAATATAGTAATTCTTATGCGGCTTAATCTTCATTGAATATATTTTTTCTCGATATTCTTTGTTCCTTTCATTTTTTATATTTTACTTTGTACCACAAAGTACTTTTTGTATATGGATAAGAATAAAGCGATAGAATCAGTAAATGAGATAAAAGAATTGATGGAAAGATCTTCCAAGTTCGTATCTCTCAGTGGAATGACGGCTGTCTTGGCCGGAGTGTATGCATTAGCCGGTGCTTATGTGGCCGGTCAGTTATTAAGATCAGGAGATAATAGGGAAGGACTAATAATGGTTGCTTCACTGGTTTTGACTGTTTCAGTCGTTACCGCCTGTATCTTATCCTGGTATAAGGCCAAGAAGATGCAACAAAAGCTATTCAGTAAATTAACCTATCGCATTGCATGGAATTTTTCATTGCCGTTGTTGACGGGAGGGTTGTTCTGTATAGCCTTATTGCTACATGAACATTACGGATTGGTATCTTCTGTGATGTTACTTTTCTATGGACTTTCTTTGGTCAATGTGTCTAAGTTCACTTACTCCAATGTAGCATGGTTAGGATATGCTTTTCTTTGTCTGGGTATTGCAGACTGTTTCTTTGAAGGACATGGCTTAATGTTTTGGACAATTGGTTTTGGTGGATTCCATATTTTGTATGGCATGTTGTTTTATTTACAGTACGAAAGGAAAAAATAATAGATGATAGAAGCATTTCAAAATATAAATAAGGCATTTGAAAGTAAAGTTCGTCTGGGTATTATGGCAGTTCTCATGGTAAATGAAGATGTCGATTTCAATACTTTGAAGGAATTACTTTA
>USSR01000792.1 GCA_900557355.1 uncultured Bacteroides sp. | reverse complement strand
ATGATAATTTTCATGAGGGAGCCGATCGCATTTATCTGGCAGGCAGTAGCTTTCGTCTTTATGGAGACGGATTTACCTATAATTCATCTAGTTTTCTAGCTGATTATTTGGCAAAGAATTGTCCGGAGATAGAGAAAGTATGTCGTATATTTTATGACTGGAATGAAAAAAAAATTAAGAATGAGGATGTTGAGTTTGTGGTACGACGTATAGAGGTAGATTCAAATTTCATTTCAATGTTCAATATTAAAGTATTGGATGGAGATAACCATCTACAGCTAAAAAAGGATGAAATTGCTATAACAGAAAATACGGCAAAGCGAATATTTGGGAAAGAATCTCCGATAGGTAAACACTTGATTTTAGAGGAAAGTAACGAAGAAAAAATAATCGTTGCAGTTGTAAAGTCATGGGAAGGACACTCTTTGTTTTCATTTGATATATTATTGCCATTTCATGATACAAACCCCAATTGGGGGAACCAACGATGTCAAACGCTTTTTCGTATTTATCCCAACTGTGATATAGAAGCATTGAAACAGAGGTTGTCAGAATATGAAGTACAACAAGATGGTCATAAATATCCAAATTCTACGCTTATTGCTCCATTATCCACATTGCGGAGTAGTCATCCGAGGGAAGATGTGAATGTGAAGTTGAATCATATTCGTCTTTTTGCATGTATTAGCGGTTTGGTTATAATTTGTGGAATATGTAATTATTTAACAATGTTGATAACTCGTATCCGGATGCGTAAACGTGAGTTAGCGTTGAGGAAAGTCAATGGTTCATCAAATGGTGGGTTACTCACTTTACTTCTTACAGAACTTGTCTTGTTACTAATTTTATCTTCAGGAATAGGGCTGGTATTGATAGAACTCATCCTGCCGACTTTTAAACGTTTGTCACAAATCAATGAGGGTGTTTCATTTTTTTATATCGAAGTATTTGTTTATATACTATCATTGATTGCCGTGACAGTTGGTTTTGCATCTCTGCTTATACGATACATTAGCAAGCGAACTCTACTTAGTAATATAAACAAAAAATCTAATCTTCATCTCTCCGGTTGGTTTTATAAGAGTAGCATTTTATTTCAGTTGTTTATTGGTATAGCCTTTGTTTTTTGTACTTTGGTGATGATGAAGCAACTTAACTTCTTGTTGAATACCAAAGAACTTGGAATAGAACGGCATAATGTGGGAGCTGTTGTTTATTGCTCTGAAAATGTTCCTTTTAAAGAAATATTAGAACAGATGCCCGATGTTACAAAGTATTTGAGTGGCTTTCAGACACCTATTCCCAAAATGTATTTTTCAACATTCAGGATAAAGGAGTGGGAAGGAAAGACAACTGATAGTGAGCAATATATAGATCTAGAAGATGAGACGATCAATCAAGAATATGCCGATTTCTTTGGAGTTGAGGTGCTGGAGGGAAGCATGCTGGATGAAAAGGATGGAAAAAATATGGTTGTTATAAATGAAGCTGCTGTGAAAGCTTTCGGATGGACACAACCGGTTGGAAAGAAAATTGATAAATTAGGAAGGCATTATATAGTGAAAGGGGTTATTAAAAATATTTCATATAATGCCCCAATACACCCGGTAGCCCCTGCTATGTTTTTTTTGCCGGATAATACAGGCAGAGGAGGTATTATATTCAAAGTGAAAGAAGGGACTTGGAACGTTGTTTCAGAAAAGATAAAAGCGGAAGTGAATAAAGTTAATCCAAATGCAGAATTGATGTTGTCTAATATGGAAGAGGTTTATGACACTTATATGAAATCAGAGAGAACTTTGTGTCAATTGTTGAGCATAGTTTCTTTTATATGTATAGCGATTGCCGTATTCGGCATATTTTCATTGGTGACTTTATCCTGCCAGCAACGGCGTAAAGAAATAGCTATACGCAAGGTAAATGGAGCCAATATAGGAATAATCCTGAATCTATTCTTTAGAGAATATTTACTTTTACTTGTGTTTTCATCGTTCTTTGCTTTTCCGTTGGGATATGTCATGATGAAACATTGGCTAGAAAATTATATAAAGCAAACACCGATAGAATGGTGGCTCTATGCAGTCATATTCATAGGAATGGGATTTGTCATTTTCCTAAGCATCATCTGGCGTGTATGGAAAGCCGCCCAGCAAAATCCGGCGGAAGTACTTAAGGGTGAATAAGATAAAATAAAAGTCCGGCACATTGATTTGTGTCAGACTTTTATTTTATTCACCCGATAAGAGTGATATATTCCTCGTAGATTATAAAATATCCAATGCTTTAAATGCTTTAACCAACTTTTCTACAGCACGGTCAATTTGATCTTTTGTATGAGTAGCCATCAATGCCACACGTACCAAAGTGTCTTGCGGTGCACATGCCGGAGGAATAACCGGATTGATAAATACACCCTCGTCGAAAGCCAATTTAGTGACCATGAATGTTTTTTCCGTGTCTCGTACATAAAGAGGGATGATAGGTGATTCTGTTGCACCGATTTCAAAACCTGCTTCACGGAAACGTTTCAATGCATAGTTGGTAGCCTCCCACAAAGCTTCAAGCCTTTCCGGTTCATTTTGGATGATGTGGAGGGCTTCAAGAGCAGATGCAGTAGCAGCAGGAGTGTTGGATGCACTGAAGATATAGGTCCGTGCGTTGTGACGTAACCAGTTGATGATAGAAGAATCAGCAGCGATAAATCCACCGATAGAAGCCAGTGATTTGCTGAAAGTACCCATAATCAAGTCAACTTCGTGAGTCAGACCGAAATGGTCGCAAACACCACGTCCTTGTTTTCCAAATACACCCAAGCCATGAGCTTCGTCTACCATGATAGTAGCGTTGTATTTATGTTTCAAGCGTACGATTTCGGGCAAGTTTGCCAGGTCGCCTTCCATAGAGAACACACCGTCTACTATGATGAGCTTCACTGAATCCGGGTTGCACTTTTGAAGTTGCTTTTCCAGATCCGCCATATCGTTATGCTTATATTTCAGTTGTTGAGAGAAGGAGAGGCGACGGCCATCTACGATAGATGCGTGGTCGCGGTCATCGCAAATGATATAATCATTGCGGTCTGTCAAAGCAGGGATAACTCCGGAATTCACCGTAAAACCGGTTGAGAAGCAGAGCGCTTCATCTTTGCCTACAAAGGCAGCCAGTTCTTTTTCCAACTGAACGTGCAGGTCAAGTGTACCATTCAAGAAGCGCGAGCCTGCGCATCCGGAACCA
>USSR01000791.1 GCA_900557355.1 uncultured Bacteroides sp. | reverse complement strand
AAATGGCTTCAGAAAGATCACCCATCCAAAGATCAGCAGATTCATTACCAGTGCAACAGGAATATCTCCCCAGTGGATTTGCTGATTCTGAAGTACATCCGCAGAGTACGTTCCTGAAAAAACTACCACCATATTATTATTCAGAAAATGAATAATTATCGGAACCCAGATATTCTGGGTTTTCATATAAGTATATGCCATAAAAATCCCCAGTGAAATACAGGTAACAAACTGGCTTGAGAGACCCGCCAGCCCCATATCCGGCGTAGTGTAATAGAAGAAGTCTATTGGCAGATGCCATACAGCCCACACACAGCCCAAAAGGATTACGCCGCCTTTTAGTCCAAATTTTTTCTGAAGAAGAGGCTGAAGATAATATCTCCATCCGTATTCTTCTCCAAAGAATGCCACTACTGACAGGAAAAAGTTTACCAAAACAGTAAAAAATATGATCCAAGTAGTAGGATTTGCCATTATTTTGCCAAATTCAGAAAGCTGGCCGCTCAGAGCACAGGCAATCACAAATCTGAGAAGATATAATCCAATAAACAACAGGATCATACGAATAGATATATTCCAATGTTCGCTGTTCAGTCCATAGGATCTGCGCTTTTCTTTACCGGATTGCAGAAGAAGAATCCAGAAAATAACGCTGCCACCTATTATAACGTACTCCATGATCGGTGCCCACTGAGAATATGGCATGCTCATCAGATCTCTATTTTGGGGAGCCAGAACAGAAGCCGCCGTGCAGACAACCAGCACCGCCGTGAGAGCTACAAAGAATATGTAAAAAGCCGTTGGAAGATTTTTATCTCCTTTTTTGGTAATTAAATAAGCCATCATCACACCTGCTGCTGGATACAGCATCTGCGCATTTGGAAAAGCGCTGAGATCAAGACCTTTTCCATAGCTATACCACATCAGAAGTCCCATTACATATGTGATTCCGTATGCTATAATCACATAGATCAATAGCTGTTTTTTCTCTGTTTGCATAAATTTCATAATTTCCTCCTTGCAACTTCAAAGTTATTTACTTCTCTTCATACTTTTTAACGATAACTAAACTATAAGCAGCCATAATTACAATTGTTTCCACCATCACACCAATAACCGACAACAGAACGTATGGTGTATTTTGACCATCTAACAGCGGAATTCCTAATATAACAAAAATGATTCCATAGATTATAAACAATAGTCCGCTCGCACGATTGTAACCTTTCACATCTTTTACTTTTATTGTTTCGGTATTAGCCCAGAATCCAACGGGATTCTTAGAAAACATATCTTTTATTCCTAATCCAATTATAAACACTCCAAAAAGTGACCATATAACAAACCCAATCATATTGTTTCTCCTTACAAACCGCATTAAAACCATAATGAGACACATTCTTGTATTTCCCAAAATCGAGATTTACTAATTCTACAAATCCCGATTTTACTTTGTAACTATGACTTTTCCTTCTGAATCCAGAAGAGGTGTAATAGCCGCTCCATATCCAGATTTCCAACAAAGATAGTTAACCCCAGTCTCCTTATCTACAAGGATTTGGCGAACTCCTTCATCCTTAAGCTGACTTCCGTCTCTAAATGTAACTTCAAATCTTTCTTCTTTCTTTGCCATGTTTCATTTTATATCTATCTCCTCAAAAATACCGATTTTCTTAATTCTACAAACTTGCAGTTATTTTCTGCTCATATAAAATATATCAATGGCTTTACTTGCAAACTCCGCAGTGCCTGTACCACCAACATTGTCAATATTTTCCGTAAATTCTCCTCCACCAGCATACATTCTTCCAAGACCACATAAAATCTTATCAGAACATGTATAAAAATGATCTGTAATGTAATCCTGAAGTTTCCTTACCTGCAACTGCACCTGTTCATCTTCTGGGTCCATTTCTTTCATTTGTCCGAATTCAACAAATAATTGCATAAACTCATTTGCAACAGTAGCTTCATCGTCTTTCGTCCAGTTCTTTGTTTTCTCTTCAAACTCCTTATACTCAGAGGTTTGTCCCCATTGTTCTTTTGCTCGTTTAGAATACTCATCAATCTTTGTTGTATCAAATACTTTAAAATCCATATATTTCACTCCTATTCCTTTTATTCCTCGAGCGAAACTAATAAGATTTTCAAGATGCTCTTTTTTCATAGTTAGCAATTCAATCTGCTGCTCTAATGCTTTGTTCCTGTCAAAGTTAGGGGCATCAATTATCTTTTTAATCTCCTTAAGCGGAAATTCCAATTCTTTAAACAGTAAAATTTGTTGCAGCCTTTCCAAGGATGTATCGTCATACAACCTATAACCTGACTCTGTATATTCAATAGGTTTTAAGAGTCCAATGGTATCGTAATACTGCAGAGTGCGTATACTCACTCCTGTTAATTTACTTACCTCATTCACTGTCATCATTGTCATTTCCTCCTCTCGATAAACATATCGTAAACTATTACGTTGCGTAGGAGTCAATAGTTTTTCAAAGAAATTTTCAAAATTAACAGCTTGATAAATTTAAATTTTCCTGTTATACAAACTGGGATTTCTGGATGCGTATAATATGCGAAAAAAACTTAACTCCATCTTAAATATAGTGCTGAGTTTCACTGCCATTCTTTAACACCATTTTCACCACACCAAGCAATGCTGCAAACAAAACACCAGCAACCGGCCATACAATCCATGTAATATCCCAGCTCATCGTCCAGAAGCTCCATGCAAGGTAAATCGCTGTAGTCAAGCACCAATATACACCAGAAAACGTGTCAGTCTTTTTCTTAAACAGTTTTTCTTCTTTTGTATATTCGCCTTCCTGAAGAAGGGTATCGTAACTGCTTTTTACCATCCCAACACGAACCAACAGATTCACTCCTATTGCAAGTATGAATAGCAGCAATCCAACGGAAAGACCACAGTAATAGTCGGACGTTTCCATGGCTCCGGCAATAATTGTCGGAATCACTGCCAGTATACAAAGCACTACCCCAACAGCTGTTCCTCTGATAAAAATTGGTTCATAGGAATCTTTTTTTTCTCGTACCATTCCAGATACACCATACTCTGTTTCAAAGCATTCTTTTTCAAAATGTTCCATATGTGATTCACGCATTCCATATGTAATAAACAAAAAGACGGCTGCCGCAACCATTCCAAGCAAAAAAACACATCCAAATACTGTTGCCAGAGATTCCGAAACATGAAATACGCTATCTTCTGCCATTGTC
>USSR01000790.1 GCA_900557355.1 uncultured Bacteroides sp. | reverse complement strand
ATTGAAATTTTTTGTCCTCTTCAAGGAGCTCCTGGCTAAATTGCTCTACAGCAAGAGGGGTAAAGAGTTCTATCAGATTTTCTTCGGGATCACGCAGGTACAGGGTGCGCATCCCCCAATCGGGCATATCTGTAGGTTCGCTGATAAACATTACGCCTTTTGCTTTTAGGGCGGCAAAGGTTTCGTCTACATTATCTACACTGAATGAAACCATTAATTTTTCACGCATTGCAACGGGTTGCTGCTTATCTGCATTGCCTACTGAAGGTGCCATCCAGTCGGATACAAAGAGGGCGAAGCCTTCTATTCCGTCGGCTACTTTAAAACTGGCGTATCCGCTATTTTCATCTCCCCAAGCTGGTTCTAAACCGAGTTGTTCAGTGTAGAACTTGAAGCATTTGGCGAAGTCTTTTACTAATAATCTTACGTTGCTGAATCTCATTGTTTACTGATTAATGCTTTGTAATCTGTTTCTTATAATCAAGATGCAAATATAACCATTCTATTATCATTCTATGATGATTCTATTGGATAGTGTTTCAGAAATCCGTATTTACCCCAACCCCCATCAGAAAAAACAATCAATTCCCTCTCGCCATACGCCGCACGGTCCCCCGGAAGTGCAGCCTTGAGTTTTTCTTTTGGTATCTTTTCTTTTGTCTCAAGACAAAAGAAAAGTACTCCCACCAGCATAATACACATTAAAAAAATCAGAATCTTTTGTCCCTTCCTCCTCTATATTTCTTAATTTTGTCGGAACAAAATGAAGTATCAACCTTCCGCACACTCAATTTTAAAATGACACTGCGGAACCTAAATTATCGTATTATGATTAACAGATTCGTCTTGAACGAAGTATCCTACTTCGGACCGGGTGCCCGCGAAGTGCTCCCACAGGAAATTAAACGTCTCGGCTTGAAAAAAGCCTTTGTATCTACCGACAAAGATCTGATTAAATTTGGTGTAGCTGACAAGGTACTTTCCGTATTGGATAAGGCAGGCATACCCTATGTTGTATTCAGCGATATTAAACCAAATCCTACGGTTAGTAATGTAAATGCAGGTGTGAAAGCGTTTGCAGAATCCGGTGCCGATTTTATTCTGGCTATTGGTGGTGGTTCTTCCATCGATACATCAAAAGCTATTGGCATTATCACTAATAACCCGGAATTCAGCGATGTGGTTTCTTTGGAAGGCGTAGCACCGACTAAAAAGAAATCCGTGCCTATCATCGCTCTGCCTACTACAGCTGGAACAGCTGCCGAGGTAACTATCAACTACGTGATTACCGATGAAGTGAATGAAAAGAAGATGGTATGTGTAGATCCGAATGATATTCCTGCCATTGCCATTGTAGATGCCGAATTGATGTACACTTTGCCTAAAGGGCTGACCGCCTCTACGGGATTGGATGCATTGACACATGCTATTGAAGGTCTGATTACTAAGGGAGCATGGGAAATGAGTGATATGTTTGAAATTAAAGCTATCGAAATGATTACCCGTTATTTGGAAACGGCCGTGTTTGAGCCGACAAATGCAGAGGCACGTAATGGTATGGCGGTAGCGCAATATATTGCAGGTATGGCGTTCTCTAATGTAGGTTTGGGTGTTGTTCACGGCATGGCACATCCATTGGGTGCTATTTTTGATATACCTCACGGTGTGGCTAATGCGTTGTTGCTGCCTATCATTATGGAATTCAATGCTCCTGCTGCGCTTGATAAGTATGTGGAAATTGCTAAGGCGATGAAAGTATATAAAGAAGGTATGAGCCAGGAAGAAGCTGCACGTGCTGCCGTAGATGCGGTGAGAGCACTGTCAGTAAGAGTCGGTATTCCGCAACACCTCTCTGAATTGGGTATCAAGGAAAGCGATCTCGACAAGCTGGCTACGGCTGCTATTGCCGATGTTTGTACACCGGGTAATCCTCGCGAGGTGACGAAGGAGATTATTCTGGATTTATACAAAAAAGCATTGTAGTTAGTGATAAGCACTTATTAAACTATCGGGAACAGAAGTGTAAACGTGCTTCCTTCTCCCACTTTTGATTGCACCGTAATGCTACCATGATGCTGGTGCATGATTTGGCGCGAGATGGTTAACCCAATACCTGAACCGGTAGGTTTTGTGGTGAAGAATGGAATGAAAATACGTTCCTGAACTTCCGGATCGATGCCGGTTCCATTATCAGTAACACGCAGGAAAAGGTGATTTCCTGGGGTGATGCCCGCGGAAAGAGTGATTTGTGTCGCTTCGTTTTCGCGGGCATTCCGTATCAGGTTGATAAGTACCTGCTCTATTTGCTCTTTATCTGCAATCAGGCGCAACGGAACGTTGGGAAGAGAGAGGTGTAGATCATTTGTATCATTTTGCATCAATTGAACGACTCCTTTCAGCAGTTCTCCGGCATTATAAAGTTTTAATAAAGGGTGGGGCAGGTGCGATACTTCCCGGTAACTATTCATAAAGCGTACCAGCCCGTTCCCTCTACGACCGATGGTTTGCAGCATCTGCTTCATCTCTGTTTTGGTTTCTTCATCCCCCTCCAGACTATCGGCATATTTGGTAAGAAGTTCGGTCAGTGATATGATAGGAGTGATGGAATTCATAATTTCATGCGTCAGTACGCGGATTAGCTTCTGCCATGCTTCCGTTTCACGGCTATCCAAGGCGGAATGGATATTTTTCATTCCCGCAATCAACAGCTTCCTGCCCTGAATGATGAATTCCATGCCGGAAAGGGCAAGCTGCACAGTCTCTTCCTCTTCTTTGATTTGCCAGACGGAAAGGTCGCCCGCTTTCAATGTGCGCAGTTTTTCCGGCAGATTCGAATGAAACTCTGTCAAGTCATCCACCGTTCGCGGATGTTCCATGTGTATCAGACGCTTTGCCGCTTCGTTAATCCATTCCATCTGCCCGTCAGGAGCATAAACGAGTACTGCCATATCTATGTGATTGGCCAGAGCCTGGAAGTATTGCAACTGGCTTTCTTTCTTTTGCAGATTACTGCGATAGTGTTTAAGGGCATCCTGCATCTCGGTCAATAACTCTTCGGGGAGAGTTTGCGGAGCATTAGGATGGGCGGCAGGAGAAGATAGGAATTCAGAGTATCGCACTGACCAAATGAATTGAGCCATCGCACGTGCAGAATGTAATATATACCGATAGATAGCGTAAGCCACAAACGCAGTGAGGCAGAGTGCTACAAACAGGCTGATATAAAACCCGTGCACGGTT
>USSR01000789.1 GCA_900557355.1 uncultured Bacteroides sp. | reverse complement strand
TTCCGATCTTATGGAGGTCAGGGCGACTTGATTATCGACTGGGTGGATACGGATGGAGACGGGAAAGCGGATATGCAGATTGTTGTAGAGTATCCGAAAGAACGTACAGGGGAAGTATGGCCCAACGGGCATTACATGATTATGCTCGATTTAGATCATGATAATGTTTTCAATTATATCAATTGGAATAACTTTACTCTTCAATGTTGGGATCGTAGCGGTTTGTCCGATTTCTATGAGGACTATAGTGGTCAGTCTGCTTTCATGAAGATACATACTTCTACGTATGATATGAAGGATTTGCGCTTGAATTGGGAGAACCCTTTCCTGTTCTATGATCCGGATAAGGATAATAGGACAGAAATGGCTATCCGTTTATTAGATTCTCCGAAAATTCATGATCCGAATGCCTCCTCTAATAGTTATGTGAACCGTCAGGTAGAAGGACGCGTAGACTGGGTTTCGCTTGCTGTAGACATTGATAATGATAATACTACCGGTAATGAGTTTGACTTTGATTTCACGATTGGTTTCCAGGGAGAAGGATTCGATTATATGGATCAGGTTCACCCCATTAAAAACCTGCGTGGAATGCCGGAGGCTGATAAGTTCTTTATGGATCCTCGCTATCGCCAGTTGACGGAACTGATTTATCCCGACCACGACAGTGCACAGGAACTCATCTTCCAGCGTGGCAAATGGAACCGTATAAACTTTGTATATGATGAAGATGACGATTGCAGCCGTTGGGAACGTGTAGAGTTCTATGATCCTAAGGATCCGTTTAAAGTAGGATGGAATAAAGGGGGAATAGATAATAATAAACAGAGTGATGCCGCCGGTGACCGTGGTGAGTGGGATATGGATAATTCGGGTAATGCTCAACTCTATATCAGTCGTTTTGACGGTCGCCTGCACTTGTATGGGGCGGAAACTGGAGTTTGGCGTATCGACCAGAATGCGGAATACTTCCAAGGATGGGATCGTATGTGGATGGACTTCCGTGACCCGAAGCGCTTTGCTACTGTACTTTATAGTGACCGTGACAACAATGGTTTCTTCGATCATATTGAATATGACCTCGATGGTGATACAAAGATGGAGACCATGATTGACTTTAAAGAACTGGGTATTGACGACACCTGTGAGGTGATTGATATTTCAAAATTTACCTATAATGATTATGTAGCGTTAGGTAAACGGATGTCGGAAGGTATCTGGAAGAATGCCGGACAAGCCATTCAGGTGGCACGCCAATATGGAGTAGAGCCTCTTTGGTATGCTAAATGGATGCAAGCCTCCACTACTCGCGAGAAATATAACCGTGGTTACTGGTTGCAATTCTATTTATATAAGGATTTGGAGAATCTGTTTGTCCGGCAGGGAGATGAGGCGAAACTTCGTTTGTTGAATCAGGCTTATTATTCCGGCGATTGGTCAATTATAGCCAAGAAAGGTAACGAAGGTTTTTATTTCTTCTCTGATGAAGACGTTGCTGCTATTCGCTCATCGGCAAAAACACAGTGGGGAAAGAAAATCATAGCCGATTTGGAACAGAAAGTGAAAGAAAGACGTAAGCATTCGCTGGAAGTACCTAAAGAAGAAGGAGGGCATTTTCATGATTACTTCTGTCCCGTACATAATCTGCAATTTACTTTCCGTTGGGATAAGCCTTTGGCACAATATTGCTCGGCTTGCGATAAAGAGTGGATTGGAAACAATCGTTATGACTGGGCGTGGATTTATGAAGTACACATGCTGAACAGGGATTATATGTATCAGTGTATGTACCTTTATCTGGCCACCGGAAAACGACAATATGCTGATTATATCCGTACTATGTTATTGGATTATGCGGGTAAGTATGCCGGTTGGTTCGAGCATAACTCCGGCAGGAAAGCTACGGATCAACATAGTGGAAAGGCATTTGCTCAGAGTCTGGATGAAGCCAACTGGGCTACTAAAGTGGCAATGGCCTATGTGGCTATTAAACCTGTTTTGTCGAAAGAGGAGGTCAAAGCGATAGAAGAAGGATATCTGCAACCTGCTGCTACTTTATTGTTGCATCGTCCGGCCGGAGCTAACTGGCAGATGTGGCATAATAGTGGATTGGCTGCCTTAGGCATTGCTTTGGAAAATGACTCTATTGTCGATGTAGCAATCAATAAGGATAAGTATGGCTACCATTACCTGATTGGAAAACATAAAAATAGCGATGGCTGGATAAATGAGGGGTCTCCCCATTATCATTATTATCCGTTGGAAGCCTTGCTGTTCACTGCTAATGCAGTAAAATGCCGGGGGATAAAACTGTTTGATAAGGACTTGCACGACATGTTTGTGGAACCGGTGAAGGGCACTTATCCCGATTTGTCTTTTCCGGCACATAGCGACGGATGGTATGGCGCTAATCTGCTTTCTCAGTCGGCACTGTACGAGATTGCTGACGCCCGTTATAATGACCCGCTGCTGAAACGGGTGTTGGAACTGACCTATGCACAGAAGAAGCGCCTTGAACCGGAGGCTCTGTTGAACAATCAGACTATAAATGCATCAGATGAAAAAATGATTCAGCAAAGTTATTCATTTGATGCATCAGGATTCTGCCTGTTGCGCAGTGATGCACGCACAGTGGTTCTGAAATTCGGTGGCGAAGGCATCGGGCATGGACATCCTGACAAGCTTTCCATTACAATTCATGATGGCAAGAATGAACTGGTTTCCGACTTTGGAACTTCCGGTTATGGAGTTCCTGATTATCTGAAATGGTATAAACGCAGTCTGTCGCATAATACGGTGACAGTGGATGCAAAAGATCAGAAGAGAAGTGTGGGCAAACTGTTGAAATTCACACCCCGTCCTGACGGCGGATATGCCGAAGCTGAAACGGTTACTGCTTATCCGGGAGTTGATATGAAGCGTAGCCTGGATTTGAAAGGAACTCAGTTGCAAGATGTATATACTTGTACTTCCGATTCTTCTCATCTGTATGAGTATGTGATTCTTTTCAATGAAAAACCTGTTTTAGAGGGGCAGCCGGTGACAACAACACTCACGGGCAGTGAAGTGCATGAACGGATTCATAATACTTATTCTTATCCTTATCAACCGGGATTCACTTGTCGGACTCCGTCGGCTACTGTCCGCTTGAATGTCTCTGAAGGAGACGTGATGGAAGTGGTGCTGGGGGAAGCCTCGGGAATACCCGCAAACCCGACCGTAAAAGACGGACCGGGAGCCA
>USSR01000788.1 GCA_900557355.1 uncultured Bacteroides sp. | reverse complement strand
TGTCTGGTTTTCTTGCTGGCATTTACTCTGTCTGCCTACGCCCAAAATACACGGACGGTAACTGGTACAGTAATGGATGATTTGGGAGAACCGATTATCGGTGCTGCAGTCAAGGTAGTGGACTCTCCGGTCGGTACGGTTACAGACATTGATGGTAAATTCAGCCTTTCCGTTAAGGAGGGATCTAAGCTGACAATTTCATTTATAGGATACATTTCTCAGACGATAACGAATCTGAATAATCCGAAAATTGTTCTGATGGAAGATGTGGCTAAATTAGATGAAGTAGTGGTGGTCGGTTATGGAACGCAAAAAATGAAAAACGTGACAGGTGCCATTGAAACTCTTTCCACAGATGAGATTAAAGACCTTTCGGTAGGTAGCTTGGGAGATGCATTGAGCGGAATGATGAGTGGTTTGCATGTAAGTTCGGGCGGTGGTCGTCCGGGTAGTACGCCGAGTTTGCAGATTCGTCAAAGTAGCATTAATACAAGTGTTACTCCTACTTCCACAAGAGGTGGAGATGCTGACCCGAGTCCGCTGTATGTAATAGATGATTTTATTTCTACAGAAGAAGCTTTCAATAATCTTGATGTAAGTGAAGTAGAAAGTATCACTGTGCTGAAAGATGCTTCGGCAGCCGTATATGGAGCTCGTGCAGCTTACGGTGTAATATTGGTGAAAACGAAACGTGGTAAAGTAGGTACACCTTCGATTTCTTATAACGGACAGTTTGGTTTCACTGATGCGCTGAAGCTTCCTAAGATGCTGAGTGCTTATGACTATGGACGTATTTATAATGCGGCTCGTGCAGCTGGTACATCTACCAGTGATACGGAATCGGACAACTTAAGGACGCAGTATTTCCAAACAGACGAGTTGGATACAATGAGAGGGTTGAACTATGATTTGGTAGACAAGGAATGGAGTGCAGCATGGACTCAGCGTCATAGTCTGAATATTAATGGTGGTACGGATAAAGCAACTTACTTCGCAGGCGCTTCCTATTTTAGTCAGGAAGGTAACATGGGACGCCTGGATTATGACCGTTGGAACTTCCGTGCAGGTGTAAATGCCAATATTGGTAAATGGACAAAAGCTTCTTTTCAGATATCAGGTGATATGGGTGAACAGAATAATGCGCGTAATGGTATAAGTGGTGGTGGAACAGATGCTGATTTCAATTCACTGATGACTCACTTGCCTTTTGTGCCCGATTATATTGGTGGTCGCCCTGTTGTTTATACAGGTATGCAGAATGTATCTTCCAATTTAACAGCTGTGCAGTTGTACAATTTCAGAGCTGTTCAGAATTCTCCGGATAATACAGAGAATCAGACTAATAATATGTCTATCAATGGCTCATTGGAACATGATTTCGGTTGGTTTAAGTGGACAAAGGGATTGAAACTGAAAGCTTCTTACTCCAGAAATATCGTAAATGGCAAGAGCAATAATATTGGTACTAAAATAAATGTATACAGATTGTTGAACCGTGGCGGTAGTGGCGGTCATCTATATACAGGTGATGATATTGATCTTGATGAAAGTAACTTTGGTACTTTTACTTTGGATAATGGCAACTTACTGACTCGTACGATGAATAAGACGGATAGCTATCAGATGAACTTAACGCTCAGTTATGCCCGTCAGTTCGGTCTGCACAATGTTAGCGGTTTATTCTCAATTGAAAAGGCTGAATCGGAATATGAATATGTAACAGGCAATATTACCGATCCTTTCAGTTTCACTGACGGACAGTCTAATTCTACTGCTACCGGCGCTACTCAAACAACAACTTTCAGCCGTACAGAATCGGGTATGCTTTCTTATATCGGTCGTTTGAATTATTCGTATGCCGACAAATACTTGTTTGAGTTCCTGCTCCGTTCGGATGCTTCTACAAAGTTTGCTCCTGAAAATTACTGGGGAATGTTCCCGTCCTGGTCAGCAGGTTGGGTAATGTCAGAGGAGAGCTGGTTTAATAAAGAAAAATTGGGTATTGATTTCTTGAAAATCCGTGGTTCATTCGGTATTTTGGGACGTGACAATATACAACCTTGGTTGTGGACACAGCTTTATAGCCGTAATGCAGACAAGGGCCCCGTATTTGGTACTTCTAGCAACACGTCCAGTGGTGCATCATTCCAGATGCCTCAGAGAGGTGTAAACAGAGATGTTCATTGGGATAAAACTTATAAAACCAACTTGGGTATTGATGTCAGAATGTTAGATAACCGATTCGGTATCACGTTGGATGCATATTATGATATGGGACGTGAGTTGTTTACAACTTTCACCGGAACTTCTTTCTATCCGACCACTGTGGGTACACAGGCTACTCCTGAAAACTTTGGAGAGGTTGATACATATGGTGTTGAACTGACTTTGAACTGGAAAGATAAAATCGGCAAAGATTTCTCATATTGGGTAAAACTGACTACTGGTTATAGTGATAATAAGATTAAGGAAGCAGGATTCCAGGCTACTCCGGGTTTTGATGACATTGTTCGTGGTGAACGTTCTGACCGTGGTGTATGGGGGTATGAATGTCTTGGTATGTTCCGCAGCTATCAGGAAATTGAGGAATATTTTGCTACGAATAATATTACTTCATATTTAGGAAATTCTAAAGAGAATATACATCCGGGAACATTGATTTACCGTGACGTGCGTGGACAACGTAATGCTGACGGAAGTTATGGTGAAAAGGATGGTGTGATTGATGAAAATGACTATGTGAAGATTTCTCATCGTGCTAATAACCCGTATGGATTGACTATGAACTTTGGAGCTTCATATAAGAACTTCTCATTTAGTGCACAGTTTGGTGCCAGCTGGGGTGCTTATGCTCTGATGCAGACAAATTTACGTCAAGAAAGCTATTCCAATATGGAGTACAAAAATGTATCGGCAATCTGGAAAGATATGTATATATATGAAGATGTACTGGATGCAAGTGGAAATGTGACGGCAGCAATGAACCGGAATGCAAAATATCCGAATTTGAAATACAGTGCTATCAATGGTCAGGCTTCTACATTCTGGAAAGTTAGCGCAGCCAACATCAGATTGCGTAATCTGACAGTTGCTTACAGCCTTCCGAAAGAGTGGATGAAGCCACTTGGTATCAGTAGTTGTCGCTTAAACCTGACCTGCCAGAATCTATTGAGTTTCTACAACCCTTACGATGGTGGTGTATGGGACACATGGGCAGGCACTTATGGAAATTATCCTAACTTGC
>USSR01000787.1 GCA_900557355.1 uncultured Bacteroides sp. | reverse complement strand
GCATGCAGCGAAGTTATCTCAGTAGGTGGTGCTAAGGACTTTTCCACTTTTTATGGCTACTACATGTTGCAAGCCCTTGCGCAAGCCGGCGAATACCAGCAAGCTCTTGACATTATCCGTCAGTACTGGAGTGGAATGTTAGATTTAGGAGCAACCACTTTCTGGGAAGATTTCAATCTGGACTGGACCCATAATGCGGCCAGACTGGATGATTTCGTTCCCGAAGGCAAAGATGATATTCATGGAGATTTCGGCGATTATTGTTATCCCAGTTTCCGACATAGCTTCTGCCACGGCTGGGCTTCCGGCCCTACCCCTTGGATGACACAGCATATTTTAGGTGTTGAGATAGTGGATGCAGGCTGTAAAACTCTTCGCATAACTCCCCATCTTGGTGATTTGGAATGGGCGGAAGGCACCTTCCCTACTCCATTGGGGATAGTCTACATCAAGCATGTCAAAGGAGCTGATGGGAAAATAGTTTCTACGGTCAAAGCTCCTGATGGAATCAAAGTAATATAAAATAAGGGGCTCTCTAACGAGCCCCTCATATTATATCAAAATTCCTCTTTCAACTGTTCACACCAGTCCGTTATACGTTTATCCGTCAGCTTCGACTGGTTCTCTATATCAATCACCAGTCCACACCATTTACCATCCCTCAAAGCTCTTGACCGGTTAAATGAATAACCTTCGGCAGACGTAAATCCGACAAGGATAGCCCCTGCCTTTTCAAAAGCATCAGCCAGTATTCCCAGACCATCCACAAAATTATCGGGATAACCGAAGTGATCACCAAGTCCGAAGAGGGCTACTTTCTTGTTTTTCAGATCGAGGCTTTCTATTTCCGGTATCATCTCATCCCAATAGGTGGGCAATTCACCGTCAAACCAAGTAGAAGCACCTACTATCAGTTTATCATAAGCCTGGAAATCATTCTGCCAAGCTTTTTCTATCATGATCATTTCTACTTCTTTGTGTCCGAGCTTCTCACGTATCTTCTCTGCGATATGAGAAGTCTTGGCAGCATTCATTGCATAAAATAATCCTATCTCTTTCATAATAACTTATTATTAAATTAATATTCCAACAGCTTCTTGGCTGCTTCATAAATTCTATCTACACCCGGCAGAATGGCACGTTCCAGTATCGGATTAAAGCCAACCGGGGTAAAGGTAGAGCCTACACGCTGTACCGGTGCATCCAGGTAACGGAACAAGTCTGTACCAATACTGGCTGCGATCTCACCACCGAAGCCACCAAAGACTTTATCTTCATGAACAATCAGGGCTTTGCTGGTCTTCTTCACAGACTCATAAATGGTTTCTTTATCCAACGGTATCAAAGAACGGATATCAATCACTTCCACACTCCAACCACCTTCTTTTTCCAAACGTTCGGCAACATTCAAGCAGAAATGCGTTGTATTACCATAGGTGATAATACTCAGGTCACTGCCCTCACGGCGAATACGCGCTTTCCCAAAAGGAACTTCAAAATCATCAGGAACGATGGTGGCTGCTTCTACAGAATTATACAATGCTTTCGGTTCAAGAAACAGCGTAAAACCACGGGAACGTATACTTGTACGGAGCAGTCCGGCAGCATCATCAGCAAAGGATGGACAAACAATCCGCGCTCCGGGCAAAGTAGCCAAAGCACCTTCCAGATTTTGCGAGTGATAGAGTCCGCCACCGATATAACCACCGGAAGCCAGGCGCAAAGTCACATTAGGCACAAACTTTCCGTTGCTGCGCCAATACTCATGGGTACATTCCACATATTGTTCCACGGCTGGCCAGAAGTAATCGGCAAACTCAGCACCCTCTATCACTACCCGGATTTTAGGATCAAAACGGCTCATGCCATTTGCTGTGCCGACAATATAATCTTCGGCGATAGGTGCACTGAATACACGAGCTTCGCCGAATTCCTGTTGCATTCCTTTGGTTACATTGAACACGCCCCCTTTATCCCGATTGGCAACATCCTGCCCCCAAATGAAGGTATCAGGATTATGACGGAACTCTGCTTTCAGCGTCTCATTGATGGCAGTTACAAAGAATTTCTTCTCTCCTTCTGTCTCACGATGTGTCCCATCTTTATATTTTTCCGGTTCGTAAGGTTCCGGCAATACATAGTTGAAAATGGTTTTAGGATCGGGATCGGGAGCTGTCAGCGCCTTACGATTGGCAGCTGCCAGGTCTTTCTTTGCTTTCTCCTCTATTTCTTTCAGCTCTTCTTCGGTGAGACGCTTGTAACGCAATAGCATCCGGCGGAACTTCAGCAACGGATCAGCTTCTTTCACATAAGCCAGTTCATTTTCATCCCTGTACAAAGTATCTTTGTCAGAGTTGGAATGGGAACCGATACGGACACAATTGGCATGTACGATTACCGGATTCCTGTTCAACAATGCATACTCACGGGCCTCAGTCATGGCATTCATGGAGTCGAACACATCTTTTCCATTACAATGGATAATCTTCAGATTCTTGAATCCGGAGAAATTATCCGCCACTTTACGGGCTGCCGTCTGGTCTTTCTTCGGAACAGATATACCATATCCATTATCCTGCCATACAAAAATAACGGGCAGGCGTTCAAGACTGGCACCATTGACAGCTTCGTAGACAAAGCCCTCGGAGGAGGCAGATTCACCGTGTGAAGTAATAACGACTCCTTTATGGTCATAATATACCATTGCACGTGCCACACCGGCTGCATGAAGATCATGCGTACCTGTAGCCGAGGATATATTCTCGATATGCCATTCGGGTTTGGCAAAGTGATTGGACATGTGGCGTCCGCCACTTCCCGGATCAGTAGCTTTGGAAATACCGTTCAGTATAAGTTCTTCTGCCGTCATTCCGGCGGAAAGGGCAGTCAGCATATCACGGTAGTAAGGGAAAAGGAAATCTTCTCCTTTGGTAAATACCTGTCCGATGGCCAACTGTATTCCGTCATGTCCGGCATACGGAGCATGAAAGGACCAGCCAAGGGACTGCAACAGGTAAGCGGGCGCCTTTTCATCGAGCGCACGCCCCAGCGTCATCAGGTAATACCATTTCTTCAGTAATTCCACATCTGTGGTTTTTATATTGTACTTTTTCATACTTATCAAGGTATTAAGTTATTCTTTCCAGTTTTCCAGATACTCTTTAATAAAATAGAGGAAATT
Source organism: uncultured Bacteroides sp. (assembly GCA_900557355.1). GTDB lineage: Bacteria > Bacteroidota > Bacteroidia > Bacteroidales > Bacteroidaceae > Bacteroides. The sequence continues at coordinate 65 of USSR01000787.1, read as the reverse complement.
GCCACCTAATGAACCATCCACAACTCTATGGTCATAAGAGAGGGACAGATACATCTTACGACGGA
>USSR01000786.1 GCA_900557355.1 uncultured Bacteroides sp. | reverse complement strand
AACCGGTAATCCGCTTTATCTGGACAAATTGCATGAATATTGGGTATTTGCCGATAGCTTGATGTATGATCCCGAAGATGCCCTGTATTACCGTGACGGGAAATATATCTATCCCAAACATAAAAGTGCGAACGGTAAGAAAGACTTTTGGGCACGCGGAGACGGCTGGGTGCTTGCGGCACTGGCTAAAGTATTAAAGGATTTACCTGAAACAGATAAATACCGTCAGGAATATATAGATCGTTTTCAGACAATGGCAAAAGCTGTGGCTGCCTGTCAACAACCGGAAGGATACTGGACACGGAGTTTGCTTGATCCGGAACATGCACCCGGACCGGAAACCAGTGGCACTGCTTTCTTTACCTATGGTCTGCTGTGGGGTATGAATAACGGCCTTTTGGATAAGGCTACTTATCAGCCTGTAGTAGAAAAAGCCTGGAAATATCTAACGACTGTTGCTTTACAGCCGGATGGACGTATCGGTTATGTGCAGCCTATCGGAGAAAAGGCAATTCCGGGGCAGGTGGTAGATGCCAATTCGACAGCCAATTTTGGAGTAGGAGCATTCTTATTGGCTGCTTGTGAAATGGTACGTTTCTTGGATTGAACATTCGTTTTTAATTGAAATACGAAATGGAGTTTGTTTTACCGGCAAACTCCATTTTTGTTATAGAATAAGTGGGTAAATCTTTGTTTTTTAATGAAATGACACAAAATTATTCCCTTTTTGCATGATTCGTAGTAGTATATTTCCTTTTTTATGTGTATTTTTGACACCCAATAACTAACGTGAATTTTATGAGGAATACTATGAGACATTTTGCAGTTGCTATTAGTTTAATGTTGGCAATGACATTGCCTTCTTTTTCCCAACAACATCCTATCGTTGAAAAAGATTATGTGGCTTATTTGTTCACCTACTTTACAGGTAACCACATCAGTGAAGAAGCTGTATGTTATGCCGTAAGTATGGATGGATATACATATTGGGCACTGAATGACGGCAAGCCCGTTCTTGATTCGAAAGTGATCAGTTCGACCGGTGGTGTGCGCGACCCGCATATTCTGAGAAGTCAGGATGGTCATACCTTTTATATGGTGGTGACAGATATGGTATCTGACAATGGTTGGGATTCAAACCGTGCGATGGTGCTGCTGAAGTCCAATGACCTTGTAAACTGGACGCATTCCATCATCAACATGCAGAAACGCTATAAAGGACAGGAAAAGCTGAAACGTGTTTGGGCACCGCAGACGGTTTTCGACCCTGAAGCCGGAAAATATATGGTGTACTGGTCTATGCAGTATGCCGGTGGAGCCGATATCATCTACTATGCGTATGCCAATGACGACTTTACAGATCTGATTGGTGAACCGAAGCCACTCTTCATTCCGGAGAATAAGAAATCATGTATTGACGGGGATATTGTCTATAAAGACGGTGTTTTCCACCTGTTCTATAAGACAGAGGGACATGGAAACGGCATTAAAGTGGCAACCACCCGTTCACTGACTTCCGGCCAGTGGAAAGAAGAACCGGATTACAAGCAGCAAACAAAGGATGCTGTGGAAGGTGCCGGCACATTTAAACTGATAAATCAGGATAAGTATATATTAATGTATGATGTATACATGAAAGGTAAATATCAGTTTACGGAAACTACCGACCTGAAGAACTTCAAAGTGATAGACAGTGAAGTGAAGATGAATTTCCATCCCCGCCACGGAACGATTATTCCTATCACGCGCGATGAATTGACCCGTATCACAGATAAATGGGGCAAGCCTGCCGAATTGGGTGCAATACCGAATAACCCTGTATTGCCCGGATTTCATGCTGACCCTGAAATCTTATACTCAAACAAGACAAAGAAATATTATATCTATTCCACAACTGACGGACAACCAGGTTGGGGTGGATGGTACTTCACTGTTTTTTCTTCAACCGACCTGAAGAACTGGAACTATGAAGGCGTTATACTGGATTTGAAATCCGAACAGGTACCTTGGGCAAATGGAAATGCCTGGGCACCGTGTATTGAGGAAAAACTCATCAAGGGAGAATACAAGTACTTCTTTTATTATAGCGGCAATCCCGCCAAAGGCGGAGGAAAGCAAATCGGCGTAGCAATGGCCGACTCACCTACCGGGCCGTTTACCGATCTGGGACAGCCCATCATTACAGACTCTCCCGTAGGACACGGACAGCAGATAGACGTGGATGTATTCACCGACCCCGTATCCGGTAAATCTTATCTGTATTGGGGAAATGGCTACATGGCCGGCGCCGAACTGAACAAAGACATGATTTCCATCAAGAAGAAAACACTTACGGTAATGACTCCCGAAGGAGGAACCTTGCAGGATTATGCATTCCGTGAAGCTCCTTATGTATTTTACCGTAACGGACTTTATTATTTTATGTGGTCGGTAGATGACACTGGCTCACCCAACTACCATGTGGCTTACGGCACATCTAAATCGCCGCTTGGGCCTATCGAGGTAGCTAAAGATCCGATTGTACTGATTCAGAATCCGGAGAAACAAATCTACGGTCCTGCACACAATGCAGTGTTACAAATTCCGGGTACGGATGAGTGGTATATCGTTTACCATCGTATTAATAAGAACTTCCTGAAAGATGGTCCGGGCGTGCACCGCGAGGTGTGCATTGATCGCATGGAATTCAATGCGGACGGAACCATTAAGCCGGTAGTGCCAACCCTTTAATTATATGACTATTAAAATACCAGAGAAACATTATTTGATCATGAGAAACAAACTGAAGGGATTAGTTTTTTTATGTATGGCGGTAGTCTTGCCGCTGACAGCACAGAATGTAACCGTCAGCGGGCCTGACGGTAAATTACAACTAACAGTTTCGTGCCCGGAAGGGAAGGAAGCATCGTATTCTCTCACCTATAGCGGGAAACAGATGTTGGAATCATCTCCGTTGGGGCTGGAGACCAATGTGGGAGACTTCGCGAAAGCAATGAAACTGACTGGGTATAAAGAAAGGAAAATTGATACCGTTTACACGCAATCGCGTATCAAAGCTTCCAAGATACACTATCAGGCCAATGAATTGGTATGTGCTTTTGTCAATGCAAAAGGGCAGAAGATGGACGTAATATTCCGTGTGAGCAATAATGATGTTGCTTTCCGCTATACGTTGCCCCGCCAGGGCGAGCGGGGAAGCCTTGTTGTGAACAGCGAAGCGACCGGCTTCCGTTTTTTTGAACAGACG
>USSR01000785.1 GCA_900557355.1 uncultured Bacteroides sp. | reverse complement strand
CGGGTGAAGACGGACGTTTGCAAGGTTATTTCGACCTTCTTCATATCCCTTATTCCTGTTGTGGTGTATTGGCAGCCGCACTTACTTACGATAAGTTTGCGTGCAACCAATATCTAAAAGTATTCGGTGTGCGCATTGCAGAGTCTTTAGTACTCCGTCAGGGACAGTCTATTTCCGATGAAGATGTAATAGAGAAGATTGGTTTGCCTTGTTTCATCAAGCCCAGCCTGGGTGGTTCCAGCTTTGGCGTAACCAAGGTGAAGACCAAAGAACAAATACAGCCTGCCATTGTTAAGGCATTTGGTGAAGCACAGGAAGTCCTGGTGGAAGCCTTTATGGAAGGTACGGAAGTAACCTGCGGTTGCTATAAGACAAAAAAGAATTCAGTAGTATTCCCTATTACGGAAGTAGTAACAGAGAATGAATTCTTCGACTACGACGCCAAGTATAACGGACAGGTTTCTGAAATTACTCCCGCCCGTATCTCCGACGATCTGACTCACCGGATACAGACTTTGACTTCAGCCATCTATGATATCCTGGGAGCTTCCGGCATCATCCGCGTAGATTATATTATCACTGCCGGAGATAAAATCAACCTGCTGGAAGTGAACACTACACCCGGAATGACGGCCACCAGTTTTATACCCCAACAGGTACGTGCTGCAGGTTTAGACATTAAAGATGTAATGACTGATATAATTGAGAACCAGTTTTAGTGACTAAGGGTTAATGATCAGTGATTGGCACTCAGCAGCTTCACTATTCACAACCAACTAAACGTTAATCATTATGAATATGGAATTTGATGAAATCCGCCCTTATCATGACGAGGAACTCCCTCAGATTTACGAGGAATTGATTGCCGATCCGGCTTTCCAGCAGGTGGCGTCTGCTGTCTTTCCAGAAGTTCCTTTTGAGGCGCTTGCGCAGAAAATGCGTGCTTGCAAGACAAAATTAGAGTTTCAGAAAGCATTCTGTTACGTTATTCTGAGAAAGTTTTCCCAAGATACGACTCAGGGAGTGACTTTAGACCATACAGCACAGCCAGAGCATGAATCTGCTTACACTTATATCTCTAACCATCGCGACATCATTCTTGATTCTGGTTTCCTGTCAGTAGAATTGATAGACAAAGGCATGGACACAGTAGAAATCGCCATCGGTGATAATCTACTGATCTATCCTTGGATTAAGAAGTTCGTACGTGTCAACAAATCCTTCATTGTACAACGCACCCTGACCATGCGCCAGATGTTGGAATCCTCCGGACGTATGTCACGCTATATGCATCACACCATTAAGGATAAGAATCAATCCATCTGGATTGCCCAGCGTGAAGGACGCGCCAAAGATTCCAATGACCGTACCCAGGAAAGTGTGCTCAAAATGCTTGCTATGGGCGGAGAAGGCGATATTATTGATCGTCTGACCGAAATGAATATTGTCCCATTGGCCATTTCATATGAATACGATCCTTGTGACTACCTGAAAGCACAGGAGTTTCAGTTGAAACGGGATATACCGGATTACAAAAAGACGCAAGCTGATGACTTAAAGAATATGCAAACCGGACTGTTCGGTGCAAAGGGACATGTACACTTCCAGGTGGCTCCCTGCATCAATGGAGAACTGGCTAAATTAGATCGTTCTCTTCCCAAACCGGAGTTATTCTCAGAAATTGCTGCACTCATAGACCGGAATATTCATGCGAATTATCGTTTGTATCCCGGTAATTACATAGCCCATGATTCTTTATCGGGTACTGGTACTTTCGCCGGTCAATACACGTCCGAAGAGAAGAAGCACTTCATGGACTACATCGACCAACAACTTGCCCGCATCGAACTGCCTAATAAAGATATGCCGTTCTTGCGTGAAAAGATATTGCTGATGTATGCCAATCCGTTGACGAATTATTTGGCTACCCAAACTGATAATCCGAAATAGAATAAACAATGAAAGATAAGTTACAATTTCCGGTTTCTTTATCCTGGCTTTTGCCTATGCTGTTATGTATACTGGTTTCCTGTAGCGATGATGACGACTACTATTATCCATCTGTGAAACTGGACTTCCTGACTGCCCAAGCAGGTGCCGACGGTAGTTTGCAGTCCATATTGACAGATGAAGGTGAGACGCTTGCAGTAGTGGAAGATGCATCAAACACACGTATAGATGCCAATTCTTCCCTCCGCATTGTCAGCAACTATGGCAAGGCAACAACTGCCAATGGAGAATCCGGAGCAAAATTGTATGCGGTACTAAAAGCAATATCTCCTGTTCCACAACCCGAGGATAAATTTGAAGATGGAATAAAACGTGATCCGGTAAATGTATTAAGCATCTGGATGGGCATTGATTACCTGAATTTAATGTTGGAAATCAAATCACAAAATAAAAGCCATGCATTCCACTTTATAGAAGATGAAATCATCACGGACATAGAAGCAGGAACCCGGATCGTACGCCTATCCCTCTATCATGATGATGGCGGAGATGTACAGGCTTATACCAAACGTGCTTATGCATCCGTCCCATTACGGCAGTATGCAGAGGATGGAATTAATAAAATAACGGTTTATCTCAGCATCAACACGTATTCTGGCAAAGAAGCGACTTACGAATTTGAATATAATCCTCAATAAGATGAAAATGAATTCTTTTATTGCAGGCATTTGCCTGTTTTTCTCATCACTTTTCTCCTGTCAGCAGAAAGGAGACTTTAAGTCCGTCTCTGTGGAAGATTTCTCCACACTGATTGCCAATCCTGAAATGCAACGTCTGGATGTACGTACCTTAGCCGAATATTCGGAATCTCACATTCCAAAGAGCATCAACATTAATGTGCTTGATAAGACTTTTGCCGAAATTGCAGATTCAACCCTGCAAAAAGATAGACCTGTTGCCTTATATTGCCGTAGTGGCAAACGCAGTAAGAAAGCTGCTGCCATCCTCAGCGAGAAAGGTTATGTGGTTTATGACCTTGATAAAGGTTTCGAAGAATGGAAGAAGGCAGGAAAAGAAATAGAAGAATAATATAGAGTAAGAAAGCAATTGGTTCAAATAGAAAAGCCGCAAAGCACTTTATCAGTCCTTTGCGGCTTTCTTATTCTTTATTACAAAGAGTTCGCTTATGCTTTTACTCCGTTGTATTCGTCAGAAACAGTCAGTTTCTTGCGGCCTTTAGCACGACGTGCAGCTAATACTCTGCGACCGTTAGCGGAAGCCATTCTCTCACGGAAACCGTGTTTGTTTT
>USSR01000784.1 GCA_900557355.1 uncultured Bacteroides sp. | reverse complement strand
CTGCTTTTTTGTTACTCTGCATTCGGATATTTTGGGAGGAAAGAAGATATATCTTTCCTAAACATTCATTAAAAGGTTCTACTATTAAACAATTAAATGAAACAAACTGTTATCTTTGCAAATAGATATGGCAAAGTTTCTAAAAGTGATATTATTCCTGATCCTTGCAGCTGCCTTTTGTGGAAGTGTGAGTGATGCATTTACCGTACAGACGGTAGATGAAATAACTATTGCTGCTCAGACTGGTTTAGGAGAAGAAGGGAATGCACAGCGAAATGATGTTCGGCAGGGAAGCTATATTCCAGCTCCGCAATTGCCATACTTGTCAGATGCAGAACTTGCAAGTTCTGCTGGAACTATTCAGTTGCTTACGTTTTCACGTGCACAGCGCTCGTATACAACAGAGTATATCCTTTCATTAAAAGATATGATAGAGCGGCTGGCTCATCGTGACGGTGCATTATCGTTGCATCGCTCGAAGTTGTATGATACCAGCACCTCCTATCGCTGCCACCCTGCGTGTGAATATTATGTATTTACGCTCAGGCGAATTATCATTTAGACGTTTGAATGAATTCAGATTTTTTGCCTTATGTGGTCATAGACTGTACGAGGTGATTATTTGTATGTTTTATCAGTTATACTTTTATTCATTTTAAACGATTTAAATTATGGCAACTCAAGCAATTGACGCAACTATTTTTGCGTCTACACACCCCGATATCGCAAAACGCACAAGTGTTTCAGGACTTATTTTTTCAGTGGCAATGCTACTGTTAGGAGTTCTTGTATTCGCATCTACTTTTGAAATTACTGACCGCTCATCTACATTAAGTATGTTGTTGATGGTCTTGGGCACTGCATTTTTCCTTTTAGGAATCTTTCGTTTGTTCTGGAAATCTAAAGAAGTGGTATATATTCCGACAGGAAGTGTTACTAAAGAACGGAGTATATTCTTCGATTTGAAGCACATGGGCAAGTTGAAAGAGATGATTGAAAAAGGTCAGCTTTCTACTGAAGGTGGTGTAAAGAGTGAAGGAAGCGGTAATGTACGTTTGGATGTTATACTTTCTCAAGATAATAAATTTGCAGCCGTTCAGTTGTTCCAGTTTGTGCCTTATACATACACTCCGGTAACCTCTGTACATTATTATACAGGGAACGACGCAGCAACCATATCGGCTTTCTTGGCGAAGTGTAAAGTGAACTAACCCTCAGGGTTTCTGGACTTAACTTTAAAGTTATGGGGATCAGTCGGTAACGGCTATCCCCATTTTTTTCATCAGGAAACAGGCATTCATATTCTGAGCTACTCCTTCGCGCAGACGATAAGAAAAGGTCAGTTCATTACCCGTGATGTCGGCTTCGAATCGGTAATTACGGATGTCATCAGGATAAATGTCGGCAAGCGTGCCGAGCATCAGGTCGTGAGTAGCGATGATACCATTTGCCTGTAAAGTCATGAATTGTTTGATAAGGGCAAGCGAACCTTTCTGTTTATCCATGGAGTTGGTCCCTTTTAGAATCTCATCGAGGATGATGAAAAGCTCTTCACCGGCTTGCAGTTTGTCGATGATAAGTTTCAAGCGTTTCAGTTCTGCAAAGAAGTAGGATTCATTATCATTCAGGGAATCGCTGGTGCGCAGACTGGTGATGAGCTGAACAGGATACAGTTCCATACTCCGGGCGCAAACGGGAGTACCGATGCAAGCCAGCAGATAATTGATGCCTACAGTACGAAGATACGTACTTTTACCTGCCATATTTGCTCCGGTGATAATAATGAAGAAAGGACGCTTTTCTATATCAATGTCATTGTGTACACATTTGTCGCGGTTCATCAGTGGATGTCCCATAGATGTGGCACGGAGACTGAAAGAGCGGGTGGTGATAGTAGGGTAGGAATAATCCGGATGATTATAAGCGAATGTGGCCAGTGAACACAGAGCATCCATGTGGGCAATAGCTGTCAGCCAACGTGGTAGTTCAGAAGCATATTGCTCTTTCCAGCCTTCGATACGTATGATTTGACGGATTTCCCAGAAAAATAATCCGTTGAGGGTGGCATATATGTAGGCGTTGTTTCGCTGATCGAGTTCGTTCATAAGCTTGCTTAGACGCTGGATAGAGTGAGAGGCTGTTTGCTTCTCATCACCGATCCACTCTCTCACTTCCTTCAATATCGGACTTTTCATGGGTTGGTTTTCCATAAGCCGGAGCAGGTTGGCATACGTTGCCAATATTTGTAGCTTCTTACCATAGACAGCCTGCATTTTGGTAATTTTACCGGTGAAGCAGAAACTGGCAAAAACAAAGCATAACCATAGAATACCGAAAACAGTGAGCGGAATAATGCCTGCGATAGCCAATGCTATACATAAGATATTTATTCCGCCTGCCAATAGCGGTAGCATGCGGAAGAAAATATTTTTTCGGAAGACACTGGGACTCTTAGCCCATGCCTTTAATTCATCTTCATCAGCAGCTTTTCCTTTATAGAGCAGTCCCAGAATACGGAATTCTTGTCGGAAGTTCAATTCCGGTGCCAGTTCGCGGATGGCTTCCTGTCGGGATTCTATTTCTTTCTTATTTTCCAGATGCGTGCCCAGCCAATTGGCTAACAAACTCTTTCCAAGTTGTGTGCAGGTGCGGTTTATATACTGAAAAAGGGAATGTGGACCAAATACATCCAGGTCATAACTGTACAGGTGTGCCGGATCGATAAATTCTGCTCCATCTTCAAAAGAGGATGTGTCATAATTCAGCGCTGAAAGTTCTTGCTCATTGATTGCAATCTTTTTTTCCAGATAATCTTTTCGGTGAAACAGCCGGTTATGATACTTTATCAACAGGATAAAAGGCAGAAGTGTAACAGCAATGATCCCCGTTAATACTATCCAGCCTGAAGACCAGAAATATATAACTCCCGCAATTCCTGCAACAAATAGCAATAATCGCAGTGAGCCTATGCGGTAAATCTTGTTTTGTACTTTATTTAGCTCCGAACGTCCTTCTTCAGCAATGTGCTGGTAAGTGGCGGTTATTTCATTGATTGTGTCCATTCTATTGTCTCTTTGCCGCAAAGGTAAAATAAGCCTGCTTTATAACCAAATGCTTCATGTGCTTTCTCTTGTCTTAATTGAGAACTTGGTACCATATTTTGCATTCGGTTTAAGGCAGTAAGGGCAAATTTATTGGTATTTAAGTAACTTATTAACCTGCCATGGCGTATATGGGGAAGGAATACAAAAGAAAATGCAGAT
>USSR01000783.1 GCA_900557355.1 uncultured Bacteroides sp. | reverse complement strand
TCCAAAAAGTTTTTGACCAAACCAAGACCGCCATCAATAATGAGCACTAACGCCAACAAAATGTAGATCAACGGATGACCACTCTTCATCGCAAGCACTGCAACGAAGAATCCGAGTGCTCTTGAACCGGCATCTCCCATTAACATTGTACTCGGCTTTGAATTAAAGCAAAGGTACGCTAAAAGTGTTGCTGCAAAAAGCAGAGCAGCGATCACATAGTTCCCAAGTGCCTGCGGGAAAAGTACGGCAAATGCTGCGATAACAACACAGCACAAGCTACCACACAGCCCGTCCACTCCATCAGAACAGTTCGTCACATTAATGGACACCCACAGCAAAATAATCGCCAAAATGAAGTATACCGGCATTGGCAGTGCAAACTTCGCAGAACCAATATGCAATACCGATGGGTTAAAATTAAGGAACGTCACTACGGTCATGATCGAAAGCACGAGATCTATCGCGCCTTTCTTATAGTCACTCCAAGGTGTCTTAGCCGCATCATCCAAATAACCACTGAGCATCATTGCAAACAAAAGAATGCAATAAATAATATACTCTTTGTCCATTGGCATAAACAAAACACAGCTAATAATAAAACTGCATACGAAGGTCAAACCAACGCCACGGGTCTTTCCCTTAGATAACGCACCATTAACGGCAAATTCACGTCCATGATCCACCGGCAAAAAAGAAAATGGGAATTTCAATCCCAAAAATGTCAAAATAAACGCTACCAATACTCCGATCATTGCGATCTGATTCGGATTCATGATCTGATTCAGTATGTAGTACATATGCAACCTCTTTTCCAAATCTATTTGGACAGACACGCTTTGTCCATCCGGCTCGTACAGCGAATACTACGTTCCGTTGCACCAGTATCAATAATCATAGCATGAGTAGCCGCAGAAATCAATGGGACATAACAGTCCATTCGGCATTTATGATAATTCCTTTGTCCACCTTTTGTCGGTAATTAACTTATCAATGTCAATTTTTGTAGTGGATGCGTTCGCTTGATCCCGTTCTATCGCATCTTTCATCTGTGTAACTATTTGTTTCACATTAGCTGCCTGCTTTGCTCCGAGACTTTCATAGCCATGCGCAGAAAGCACCACATATAGCTCTAATTGCATTCCATCCAGTGTACGTTTATATACTTCCGGATCTTTAATAGCAGAAAGATTTTTTGCATTCTGCTGCAATGCGTTCAAGGCCTCCTTCGGTCCATTTTCCCTCTGGAAAAATTCATCAAACGCTGTATTCACGTTCCGATAATTTTCCACCGCAAATCATACAAACTCAAATCTAATAAAGGATATTCCTCAATCAAATGCAATAATTCTGCTGTACTGCAGCTCTCTGTTATCTCCTGCGGTACATTTACAAGTTTCGTCCGTTCGTTATAGGATTTTGCTTCTTTTAGTTCTTGGGATTTCAAGGTATATGGATAGTTTACCTCACCATTTTTAATCCAGTCCGGATAACTTTTCTTTAATACATCAATGTCACCCTTCGGTTCCGATTTGTACTGTGTTGTGTCACTAGTAGTTGATGCCGCCTTCTCCTCTTTGACGGTTTTGTGTTCGGCTTTTTGAGCACAACCTGCGAAACAGCATATTGCTGCTACTGTAATCATTACAAAAAGACTTCGTTTCATATTAGCTAGCCCCTTCCTTAATTTACCATCTAAACTCCATTATATTCCTATTAAGATTAAAGTATCAAATAGTCTGAAATGATCTGACAAATCATTTTTCGAAATCTTTAACCACAATATCTATCAGCGATGTGCATACTTTTCAAGCTATTATAGTTCAAATCTCGAAACAAATATATAATGAAAATGGACTTTTTAATACTTTAATCCTATTAATAAGACACATAATATGTAATTTCAAGTGATACTTTATCTTCCATAATAGCAAATTGGTCCATTATATGGACAATAACTTGCTCCACAACGCCAAATATGACCACCACCCCACTTTGATGTCACAGTTGGATCCTGTGTTCCATAATTTGTAACAATGGCAGAGTGTGTATAAGATCCCCATACTGCTATTTGTCCATTAGACTTTGGGCGTCCCTTAATGGCTTTATAACTGCCATCTGACACATACAGCACTGGAGATTGCATCCATATGTCTTGTCTTCCTGTCCATGCATATGCATGACAATTATTCTTAGAATACCCTGTAGAAACATACGTTGCACGTGGGTATGCAAGTTTTTGCTGGGCCACATCTTTTGTACTATTTTTTTTATTAGACGCTTTTCTTTTACATTTAATTTTAGACCCTTTAGGAGTCTTGACTATAACAGTCTCGTCAGCACGTGCAGCAGCAAAAGTTATAGCATTTTGTTGATCATTCAATAATTCCTGCTTATTGATAATCTTCTGCCTTTCTTTATCCGTATATTTGTAATTATCTAACATACTTTTTTCTATCTGTGGTATTTTATCATTCAAGAAATCTATATATATATTTCTTTTGCTTATATGATTATCTGTTATTGCCTTCTGTATGCTATTAGCAGTATATATATTATAATCAATTACATCTTCTGTTTTACTATAGGTCAAATATTTATGATATAATACATCTTGCAAATCGTCTCGTTTTAACAGTTCACGCAATCCATTATATTGTTGCGACACACTTTTAATCCCTTGATCAATATCATCATATAAAAAAACATCTATTAACAACGGATAAGCCATTACCACATTAAACAATTCATTTGTTGACATCCTCTGTATTTTCTCATCTTCAAGTTGACAGTTTTTAACCATCTCCGCATGTGATTTAAATTTCTTCCACTTATCACTATATAAAGATACCGAATATTCATCAGAATATGTTTGAACAATCTGTGCATATGACATTGAAACACCTTGATGCATATTTACCGTTTCACTACTAATATCATTTTTTGATGTCTTTAATTTCGTATTCCCATCGGCTGATGCTGGTGTATACAATATCATATTTACACATAACAATGCAGATAATAATACTCCTATGGTTACTACTATCTTCTTTCCTAGTTTCATCTCTTCCTCCTTAGCTATACCTCTTTTCACATGTTCACTATTAATTTTAATGTTTTAATCCTATTTTCCATTACATTGAAAATCATCCAACAACTGAAACACCCCAAAAGAATACAAAAAAATTTCATTACATTTCTCATTCTCAGAGGGACAAAATCAAAACAACTAAAAAGAATATGCATATAATATATCATAACGCACAAGCAATGTCAAGCCAAACACTCG
>USSR01000782.1 GCA_900557355.1 uncultured Bacteroides sp. | reverse complement strand
CAGGTATGGCCGGAAAGCTGTTCGGTACGTTGGGACGTAACGGTATCAATGTGATAGCTTGTGCCCAGGGTGCTTCGGAAACAAACATCTCATTTGTAGTGGATTCCAAATCATTGCGTAAATCATTGAATGTTATCCACGATTCATTCTTCCTGTCGGAATACCAGGTACTGAACCTTTTTATTTGCGGTATCGGTACGGTGGGCGGCAGTTTGGTAGAGCAAATCCGTTGCCAGCAACAGAAGTTGATGGTGGAGAATGGATTGAAACTGCATATTGTAGGTATCGCTGATGCTGACCGGGCTATGTTTAGCCGTGAAGGCTTTGATCTGACAGATTTCCGTGCAGAATTGGCAGAGAAGGGTAAGCCGAGTACGCTGGAAACTTTGCGTGACGAGATTATCGGTATGAATATCTTCAACTCAGTATTTGTAGACTGTACGGCAAGTGCGGCAGTTGCTTCCTTGTACAAAGACTTGTTGTTACACAACGTTTCTGTAGTAGCTGCCAATAAAATTGCCGCTTCCTCGGAATATGAGAATTACCGTGAATTGAAACAGATTGCCCGTCAGCGTGGTGTGAAGTACCTCTTTGAAACGAACGTGGGTGCGGGACTTCCGATTATCAATACGATCAATGACCTTATCCATAGTGGTGACAAGATATTGAAGATTGAAGCAGTGCTGAGTGGCACGCTGAACTATATCTTTAATAAGATCAGTGCGGATATTCCTTTCAGCAAGACCATCAAGATGGCGCAGGAAGAGCGTTACTCCGAACCGGATCCGCGTATCGACCTGAGTGGTAAGGATGTTATCCGTAAATTGGTGATCTTGGCACGTGAAGCCGGTTACAGGCTGGAACAGTCGGATGTAGAAAAGAACCTGTTTGTGCCCGATGATTTCTTTGAAGGTTCGCTGGATGATTTCTGGAAGAAAGTGCCGAGTCTGGATGCGGACTTCGAAGCCCGTCGCAAGGTACTGGAAGCTGAGAATAAGCACTGGCGTTTTGTTGCTAAACTGGAGAATGGCAAAGCATCGGTCGGCCTGCAGGAAGTGGGTGTAAATCATCCGTTCTATGGTCTGGAAGGTAGTAACAATATCATTCTGTTGACTACGGAACGTTATAAAGAATATCCGATGATGATACAGGGATACGGTGCCGGTGCCGGAGTGACGGCGGCAGGTGTATTTGCGGATATCATGAGTATTGCAAATGTTTAATAAAATGAAACATATAATCATATTAGGCGATGGAATGGCGGATTGGCCTGTGGAGTCATTGGGCGGTAAGACGCTGATGCAATATGCCAAGACGCCTTATATGGATAAACTGGCGAGCATGGGACGTACGGGACGGCTGAAGACTGTTGCCGACGGTTTTCATCCCGGTAGTGAGGTAGCGAATATGTCCGTTCTGGGCTATGACCTGCCGAAAGTTTATGAAGGACGAGGACCTCTGGAAGCTGCCAGCATCGGCGTAGATTTGAAGCCGGGCGAGATGGCAATGCGTTGTAACATCATTTGCATTGAAGGCGATCATATTAAAAACCATTCTGCCGGGCATATCACAACGGAAGAAGCCGATGTACTGGTGAAATACTTGCAGGAACATCTGGGTAATGAACGGGTGCGTTTCCATACAGGTGTTCAGTACCGTCATTTATTGGTGATCAAAGGTGGAGATAAGCGTATCGATTGTACGCCACCGCATGATGTGCCGTTGAAACCTTTTCGCCCGTTATTGGTAAAAGCTACAAGTGACGAGCTACAAGCTACGAGTGCTATGCAGGATGATAGCGCAGCCCACTCGTCACTTTCTCCCCTGACTCCTCAACAGACTGCGGACCTGATTAATGACCTTATCCTGCGTTCGCAGGAGCTTTTGAAAAATCATCCGTTGAATCAGAAGCGAATGGCGGAAGGGAAAGACCCGGCTAACAGTATTTGGCCCTGGAGTCCCGGATATCGTCCTAAAATGGAACGTTTGTCTGATAAGTTCCCACAAGTGAAACGGGGGGCAGTGATTTCTGCTGTAGATTTGATCAATGGTATCGGATATTATGCGGACTTGCGTCGCCTGACAGTGGAAGGTGCTACCGGATTGTACGATACCAATTATGAGAACAAAGTGGCTGCCGCATTGGAAGCCCTGAAGACGGATGATTTCGTCTATCTGCATATCGAAGCCAGCGATGAGGCCGGACATGAAGGAAATGTAGATTTAAAACTTCTGACGATCGAAAATCTGGATAGCCGTGCTGTAGGTCCTATCTATGAAGCCGTGAAAGATTGGGAGGAACCGGTAGCTATTGCCGTATTGCCCGATCATCCTACTCCATGTGAGCTTCGCACACATACCAATGAACCGATCCCTTTCTTCATCTGGTATCCGGGTATCGAACCGGATAGTGTACAGACCTTTGATGAAGTATCTGTTTGCGAAGGAAGTTACGGATTATTGAAGGAAGATGAGTTTATTAATGAATTTATGAAAAGCTGATTATGAAATATTACAGTACCAATAAACAAGCTCCCGACGCCAGTCTGGAAGAAGCCGTAGTGAAGGGACTTGCTACCGACAAAGGACTTTTCATGCCATATAGCATTAAACCTTTGCCACAAGATTTCTATGATAGTATCGATACTCTTTCTTTTCAGGAGATTGCCTATCGCGTAGCCGATGCTTTCTTTGGGGAAGATGTGCCTGCCGAAACATTGAAACAAATCGTTTACGATACATTGAGTTTCGATGTTCCTCTGGTGAAAGTGACGGAAAATATTTACTCCCTCGAACTTTTCCATGGCCCGACGCTTGCTTTCAAAGATGTGGGCGGACGTTTTATGGCCCGTCTTTTAGGATACTTCATCAGAAAAGAAGGTAAGAGACAAGTCAATGTGTTGGTTGCTACCTCCGGTGATACGGGAAGTGCGGTAGCTAATGGTTTTCTCGGCGTGGAGGGCATTCATGTATATGTGCTTTATCCTAAAGGGAAAGTTAGTGAAATACAGGAAAAACAATTTACGACTCTCGGACAGAATATCACCGCCCTTGAGATAGACGGTACATTCGATGATTGCCAGGCGTTGGTGAAGTCTGCTTTTATGGATAAGGAACTGAATGAGCATCTGCAACTTACCAGTGCCAATTCCATTAATGTAGCACGATTCTTACCGCAGGCTTTCTATTACTTCTATGCTTATGCGCAACTGAAGAAAGCTACGAGTGACAAGCTACGAGCTACGAGTACTATGCAGCATGATAGCGCAGCACTTGTAGCTCGTAGCT
>USSR01000781.1 GCA_900557355.1 uncultured Bacteroides sp. | reverse complement strand
ACGAGAAAAAGATACATATCAACCCCAAAACAGGATTGGTTCTTGAAGGTGGCGGCATGCGCGGAGTGTTCACTTGCGGTGTGCTGGACAGCTTTATGGACCGTGGCATCCGCTTCCCCTATACTATCGGAGTAAGCGCCGGAGCCTGTAACGGACTTTCTTACATGTCCGGTCAGCGCGGCCGCGCCAAGTACAGTAATATTGATTTGCTGGAGAAGTACCAGTATATCGGTCTGAAATATTTGTTGAAGAAACGTAATATCATGGACTTCGACCTGCTGTTTCAGGAGTTTCCCGAGCATATTCTGCCTTATGACTACGAGTCCTATTTCAGTTCTCCGGAACGTTATGAAATGGTCACTACGAACTGTGTGACGGGCGAGGCGAACTATTTTGAGGAAAAGCAGGATAAAGGCCGGGTGATTGACATTGTGCGTGCTTCAAGCAGCCTTCCGTTTGTATGCCCCATTGCTTATGTGGACGATGTGCCGATGCTCGACGGGGGCATTGTGGACAGCATCCCCTTGATGCGTGCCCGGAATGAGGGTTTCACGCATAATGTAGTGGTGCTTACCCGCAATCATGGGTATCGCAAGGAAGCAAAGGATATACACATCCCGTCTTTTCTCTACCGGAAATATCCGAAGATGCGTGAGGCATTGAGCCGCCGTTGTCGTGTGTACAACGAGCAGTTGGAGATGGTAGAACGCATGGAAGAAGCGGGAGAAATTACTGTAATCCGTCCGCAGAAACCTGTAATGGTAGACCGCATCGAACGGGATATACGGAAGCTGACTGATTTGTATGAGGAAGGCTATGCGTGCGCGGCGAAGTATGATTTTCAGTGATTAATCAAGATATTGTAAACGCATTGCCAAATAATGATTGCCACTTTATGGCAATCATTATTTGGCAATGCGTTTCTTTATTCTTCTCTTTGTCGGACTACAAACTTTAGGAGGTCTGATATCATTTGTAGAAAATAATGAATATCCTTTTTCTGAAAACTCTTGGAGCTACATGTGGTATGGAAATGATAGAAGATGCCATCAACTACATTGTTAACTTCACGGCAGAAACTTATGCCAAATTACTATATCAACTGCCCGAAAAACAGAAACAGGTGCTGATTGCCATCAATCGGGAAGGACAGGTGCGCAATGTAGTTTCCGGTGCCATTAATTGATAAGCGTACGAAAATTACACAAAATATAAAACTTCTCCGGCATTCGTTAGTTCAGTGTTGGATTGAAGGGGATTCAGTATACGACTGAATAGGGTTCAGTCGTATACTCATCCCTATTCAGTCGTATACTGATTATACCCCCTCTCAGAATATATTCCAGACGGTCTTCGGGGAAATATATAATGAAGGTAAAAATTGGCTACGTTTCTCCGTTTAGTAATAGCTGACCTTCACGTTGCTGACTTCCACACTTCCCGAGTAGCTGTTAACAGACCACGGATTCTTCTGTATCCCGTAAATGCGGTTCGTATAAGCCACATTGTCATTGATATAAACCACGCAGACAGAGTTGTCCGTACAGATAGTTACATTATAAGTATTATCAGCAGGTCTGTCGAACAGATAACCGTCTATTCCGTCGATGAATCCTTTACCATCTTCACCTTCTTCTTCGAAGTTTATCTTCCGTTTATTGTTGTTGTCTTCCGGGTTTACGACGATGGTATAGTACTTCTTGGAGTCCGTGCCGCGTACCAGAGAGATACCGAATCTATCTGCATTACCTGCCGTCTTTACGGTGAATGAAATCTTGTTGTTTACATTTAAGCGATTGAATAGGATATAAGCATTATCCGTCAGAGTATAGTTACCGTTGCTTTCTGATACTCCGTTACTTTTTTCCATCACTTTTACGGCAGAGGCAGTGGTATATTTCTGGCTGATACCTTCTACTAAGCCTAAAGTCAAAGTACCATCCGCATGCTGGATGACTTTGTGAGCAACCAGGCTTCCTGCCCATTCCGGTTCGTTCGGAGAGGCTCCTACGGCAGTATTGTCATTGCCCGAGCGAGTAGGGCACCATCCCCAAATGTAGCGGTTGGTTCCGTCCGAAGACGTCTTGCCTGCATAGAAACCGCGGGAGTCAAGGAAACCTTCGTGGCTGTCGGGCCAGATGCCGGCATCATTGGCGGTAGTTGCTTTCAGCTCTTCCAATGTACGCCCCTTGAAATATTGAACTTTGCGTATGGCTGCATGCATCTCCGAGTATACCAGATACCACCAGTTTCCCATCTTGAAGACATCGGGACATTCGTAAAAGCGATCCCACATCATGGTCATGAATACACCTGCATGTTCCCAGCTTTTCATATCCGTAGAAGTATATTCGGCCAGCACACCTTTACCGCTTTTGGTAGTGGAAACAAGCATGTGGTATTTTCCATCTTCACCTTCAAAAACGAAGGGATCGCGGAAATCATTCTTGCTATATCCGTCAGTGTCACCTTTCAGATAGAAAGTGCGATTCTTGGTCCAGGTCTTGAAGTCGGGTGAAGTAGCATACATCACTACTGGACCGTTCTCGGAAGAAGTAGGCTGATATTTGTTACCTGTGTAGAAGGTATAGTACAATTTATCCGAAGGATTATAAATAGTACTACCCGTTCCGATAGCAGCATCCTGCTCCGACAATCCTCCGCAAGAGATCAGTTCACCCATAGATCTGTATGAAGCAGCGTCCTGAGTACTTACCGCCCATATCGGGTGGTAAGTGCCTGCCTGGTTCGGACGGTACTCCTGTAGATACATAATCTTGAAATCTTTTGCCTGCGGATCATAGAAAGGCATCGGATCGCCTACATAACCAACAGATGGCTTATAGTAAGTATCAAACTTCATGGCATCTGCCGAAGCAAAATAAGTGGTGGTTCCGTCCCAGTCCTTCTGAGTTAAAACCGGATCATTGTCATCGCTACAGCTGCTGAAAGAAGTAATCATCAGAGCAGCCAGTGTGAGTGAATATATCATTGTTTTCATATATTAGTTTTATTTACCCGTTAAATAGTCAATTGCATTCTTTGTCAGTTTAGCCACATTGCCGTGGTATTTGTCCGCCGAAGCATCTATGCCGTAGGCATACCAGTCGTAGCATCCTGAGCCGATACATACGATGCTTCCGCGAAAACCTTCGGACAGATATTCCCATGCCACGATAGCACCATCGCCACCATAACCCAGATCAACGCCACCATGATTGGTACGCCATACTTCATTTGTGGCATAGCCACCCCAGTCGGAACCGATGTGCCATTGTGCCGTACTTT
>USSR01000780.1 GCA_900557355.1 uncultured Bacteroides sp. | reverse complement strand
GCAATTGAATGTCCGAAAACTGGTAAAACAATTCAATCTGCAATCCCAGCGCGTACACATTGCTGCCCGCACGGATGAAACAGCGCAACGACGCGCGGATGTAGCCCGACGGCTCTATATTTTAGGTAAATCAACCGTACTTGACCTCAACGCTTCTATCAGCGAAAAGGATGCTGCACGACGTAATTATATAACTGCATTATATAATTACTGGAGCCTGTACTATACTCTCCGCAGCCTGACACTTTATGATTTTGAAAAAGATGCCCCGCTAACGGAAACTGAGAAAATAGAAGAAGTAATGGATGCAATGATAAAGAAATAAAAAGTCATATCATACGTCTGATCATAAATTGTAAAACAATAAAAGCACTATGGATATTAAACTTGAAAAGAAGCCCTGGTACATTCGCTACCGTTATTATTTGGCAGGAGGAATTATATTCCTTGCTTTCATCATTTACGTTATCATTCTTTCTGCCGGCCCCAGCAAACTGCGCATCGACCAGGAGAATGTACAGATTGCTGAAGTTAAGAATGATAAGTTCATGGAATATGTAGACGTGGAAGGACTTATCCAGCCCATTCTTACCATTATCGTTAATGCCCGTGAATCAGGAAGCGTAGATCGCATTGTAGGCGAGGAGGGAAGCCTGTTACAGAAAGGAGATACGATCCTTGTACTCGAAAATCCCGATCTGATACATAGTATCGAAGAGCAACGCGATGATCTGGAAAAGCAACTGATTTCTTTCCGTGAGAAAGAGATTGAAATGGAGCAAAAGAGCCTGACCCTTCAACAACAAACTTTACAGACCAACTATGAGTTGGCTCGTCTTCAAAAAAGTTTCAATCTCGATAAGGAAGAGTTTAAAATGGGAATTAAAAGCAAAGCTCAGTTGGAAGTTGCCGAAGATGAATACAATTATAATGTTAAGAAGGCAAAGTTACAACGCGAGAGTTTACGTCAGGATTCCGTCGTTGCCATTATTCGCAAGGACTTGATCCATAATGACCGGGAACGCGAACGCAAGAAGTATGAACGTGCTTGCGAACGACTGGACAATTTAATAATTAAGGCCCCCGTCGCCGGGCAGCTCAGCTTTGTAAAAGTCACCCCTGGACAACAAGTAGCATCCAACCAAGGCATTGCAGAAATCAAGGTATTAGATCAATATAAAATTCACACTTCTCTTAGCGAATACTACATAGACCGCATCACAACAGGGCTTCCCGCTACTATTAACTATCAAGGACGCAAATATCCACTCCGCATCACCAAAGTAGTGCCCGAAGTAAAAGACCGCACTTTCGATGTGGACTTGGTATTTACCGGAGAAATGCCTGACAACGTACGTGTAGGTAAAAGTTTCCGCGTACAAATAGAATTGGGGCAACCGGAACAGGCTATTGTTATCCCTCGTGGCAACTTCTATCAATCCACCGGTGGACAATGGATATACAAACTGAATGCATCCAAAACCAAAGCTACACGTGTTCCTCTCAGCATCGGGCGCCAGAACCCGCAGCAATACGAGGTTACAGATGGTTTGCAACCCGGAGATTGGGTTATTACAACAGGATATGATAACTTTGGCGAAGCGGAAGAGCTAATATTAAAGTAAAGAACAAATACATGATACAACATTATCTGAAAATAGCAATAAGAAACCTGTTGAAGTACAGAATGCAGACTCTGATCAGCATTATTGGCTTAACCGTAGGTTTTGTCAGCTTTTCCCTGTCCGGCATGTGGATGAATTATGAGCAAAGTTATGATAATTTCCATGATGGAGCCGACAGAGTCTATGTGGCAAGTGTTCCTTCCGTATTTAGAACCAGTGGTTTCTCAACTACGACTTCTCCTTTGCTGGCCCCTCATCTGGTCAATACCTTTCCTGAAATAGAAGTTGCGACTTATACAAACTTCACAACAGAGTATAACGATGATCAGAACAGGCATTGGACCATGATATCGGTAGACAGTGCTTTTATCTCCATGTTTCCGGTTACGGTATTGGAAGGCAGTTTGCAGTTTTTGTACAATACTGCCGATGAGATAGCCATTAGCGATAAAGCTGCCCGCTTGCTTTTCGGTAAGGAATCACCTATTGGCAAGGAGTTTCCGCTTGATAAGAAAATGACTGTTACTGCCGTGGTTCAAAAATGGAAAGGACATTCTAATTATGAATTCGACGTGATTTCAAGGCGAAAAGCCCCGGAATATCTGGACTGGGGCTATGCATCCGGAACTACCTTGTTTCGCGTTGCTCCCGGTACCGACATGGACGCTTTGGGTAAAAAGCTAAAAGATATAGAAGTCGATATGAAAGGAAATATACGGAAATATCCTGTTCACATTACTCCTATAACGGAATATCATTATACACATCCCAAATACAATATATTTATCCGTATAGAATATGTCCGCCTCTTTTGTCTGATCAGCCTGCTAATCGTTTTGGGAGCACTATCCAACTATCTCATTATCTACCTGATACGCATTCGCATGAGGCAGCGTGAATGGGCACTCCGTAAAGTGAATGGAGCATCGGAAAGAAGTCTGGTCGCCTTGCTGATGTCTGAGATTGTATTACTACTGCTGGCTTCAGTTCCTGTCGGCTTCTTATTGGTGGAAGTTTCTCTCCCCATATTCAAGCGCTGGTCTTACATCACTGAAGAGAATAATCTCTTTTTTTATAAAGAGACGCTTATCTATATGTCAATCGTCATAGGAACCGTTCTACTTTTTGCCTGGCTCACCTTGTTGGTTCAACGGCGTTTTACATTACAGTCGGCTATATCTTCCGCTATCACCCGTCGCTTTTCTACCTTCTACCGACGGATAGGGGTTTGGTTTCAATTGGTGGTCAGTATTGGTTTTATATTTTGTACAATAATGATGATGAAACAATTGCATCATCTGCGTACATCTGCCGACATGGGAGTCACCAATACTGATATAGAGTATGTGGCCTATCTTGAAGGTATCCCTGACAGTGATAAAGAACATTGGGTAAAACTAATGAAAGAAATTCCGGACATTGATTTTCGGGAAGTCTCAAATTTCCCCTTACCGGGATTATCCCAATCTATGTTTACAGCCGTAGAATGGGATGGCAAACAACCGGGAGATAAAGAAGTAGCTGTCAATGATTTCCAGATTTCAAAAGAAACATTCGATTTATTAGGATTACAGTTAGTGGCCGGTATTTTCCCGGATGAGTCATCCAGCCCTAATGACATACTGATAAACGAATCATTAGCAAAAAAACTGGGTTGGAAAGACCCTGTTGGAAGC
>USSR01000779.1 GCA_900557355.1 uncultured Bacteroides sp. | reverse complement strand
CTTCAGATATCATGGACCATTTGCCTGTTTGGCGCAGAGCTGACCTACGCAGGACAAAACATCCGGAATTTCAGCTTTGACAAGGATACCAAAAATATCAGCAGAAGGTTCCGGGATTTTGTTTCCATTCTTATCATGTCTCTTATAGCTAAGCGGTTTGAAGAGAATATTAAGCCGTACACTGCCGAAGAAATGTCCGAAGAATGCCAGATTCCTATCCGCCTGACGCATCAGGTGCTATACGAGCTACAGGAAATCAACCTGCTGCATGAAGTGGTAGATGAAAAAGACGAGGTAATCGGTTATCAGCCTGCAATGGACATCAACAAACTGAATGTCGCACTATTGTTGGACAGACTGGATACGCACGGCTCGGAAGATTTCAAGATTGATAAGGAAAAAGAATTCAGCGATCAATGGGAGGTGCTGATGAAGGCACGCGAGGAGTATTATAAGAGTGCGAGCCATGTATTGCTGAAAGACCTTTAATGACTCTCCATTCTCAACTCTCAACTTATCTCAGTATTTATTGTAAGAAACCACCTTTTCTTTCGGCTTTCTTGATTTCTTCCGCTTCTCTTTCACGGAATAGCCAATGGTGATAACCAACAGCAAGCGCTTGGAAGACGGAATACCGGTCAGCTTCTTGATTTCTTTCTCATCAAACCAACCGAGAATACAAGAGCCCAACCCTTCACTCTCAGCAGCCAATGTGATATGAGCAGTGGCAATGCCAATATCTATTAAAGGGAAATACTTGTCTTTAATCTTTGCACCCAGAAATGAAGTTACGTTCATTGATTCCTCCACCACCAAAATGTGTACAGGAGCATCTTTAGCGAACTTATTCATTCCCAGTCCGGCAGTGGCCTTACCAACTTTGACGGAAAGCTCCGGATCATTGATTACAACAAACTTCCACGGCTGCGCATTACAAGCCGAAGGTGCCAGACGGGCAGCTTCCAATATCCGTTCCAGCTTCTCAGGCTCAACAGGACGGCTCATATCATAAGCACGGTCACTCTGCCGGGAAGCAACTAACTTCAGAAAATCTTCCATATCTATTAGTTAAACTGTATCATCCGGCTGATATACTTACCAATAATATCAAATTCGAGATTCACTACACTACCTGCTTTGATATCGTGGAAGTTCGTATGCTCGAAAGTGTAAGGAATAATAGCTACCTGGAAAGTATCGTCTGTCGGGTTGCACACTGTCAGGCTTACCCCGTTCACGGTTACCGAACCTTTGTCCACCGTGATATATCCACGCTTGGCCATTTCCTTATCGAAAGCATACCGAAAGGTGAAGTAATAACTTCCTTCAGCATCTTCCACACTCATACAAGTGGCAGTCTGGTCCACATGTCCCTGCACAATATGCCCGTCCAGACGGCCGTTCATCATCATGCTGCGTTCTACGTTCACTGAATCTCCGACTTTCAGAAGCCCAAGATTAGAACGTTCCAATGTTTCCTTCATGGCAGTAACCGTATAGGAATCCTCCGTCATGCTGACTACCGTAAGGCACACACCATTGTGAGATACACTCTGGTCTATCTTCAATTCATTTACAAATGAGCACTTGAACGTGAAGTGTACGTTCTCTTGTTCTTTTACCAATGCCACCAGGGTGGCGCATTCTTCTACTATTCCGGAAAACATAATTCTATTTACAATTTAAAGATTTACAATTCCTAAAAACCTACTTCAATGGCAAAGATACGAAAAGAGTGTCATATTCCATGCGGTTTTTTAAAAAAGGATAAGTACTTATGAAATCTCTGAATCCGGATAAGTGGAAGGGGTTGTGCCGAATGTATCCACAAAATGCTTCCTAAAAGTAGGAATATCATTATACCCCACCATCTCTACCACCTCCTGAACAGCATATATCTTTTGTTTGAGCAATGTAGCTGCTTTACGCATACGCACTCCTCTTATCAACTCGATAATGGTGAAGTCCGTACTTTGTTTCACCTTGCGGTATAAAGTCGGCTGGCTCATATTCAACTCCGAAGCCAACTTCTTCACACTGAAATCGGCCTCAGCCATATTCTCTTCGATTATTTTCACCACCGAACAGATAAACGGGTCTTCCATTTTTGCTTTCTCTTCAGATTCAGCCTCCCCTTCTGCAACATCAGGTGTCATCAGCAAGTTAGTGTACATTTGCTTCAGGTTTACACGGGCATTAATCAGGTTGCGCACCCTTGCTTTCAGAATACCCGGAGTGAAAGGTTTCAGAATATAATCATCCGCACCTAATTCCAACCCCCGAATAATGTCATCGTCTTCCACTTTAGCTGTCAACATGATGAATGGAATATGACAGGTCTCCAGTCCTTCTTTCAGTTCACGGCAACACTCAAATCCGTCTTTCACAGGCATCATCACATTGCAGAGTATCAGGTCGGGATGTTCCTTGACCGCTATATCGACACCCTCCTGCCCATTAGTTGCCAACAGCAAATCATATTCTTTGTAGAAAAGAACTTTCAGGTATAGCCTGATATCTTTATGATCCTCAACGATTAGTAATGTTTTTCTTTCTTTTTGGACTAATGAGACAGCTTCCGGAGTTACCTGTACCACGTCCTCATCAGGTACAGATACATTTTGACTGGGTTCTTCCGTCACAGAAGGCATTTCTTCCGATTCCTCCTGTGGCTCCGGTTCTACGAACAGAATATTCGGATCATTTTCCAAAGCTGCCTTCCCCATGGGAAGTTCCACGATCACCTCAGTACCTTCTCCCTCCCGGCTCTTCATAACAATCGTCCCATGATGAAGCTGAATGATCTTTTCCATTACTCCATATCCCAGTTCAAGATCGGTCAAATCCGACTTTATTTCTTCACTTATGAATTGAGAGGCTTCTTTCACCCTATTTTTGCCGTTGTCCTATACAACAATTACACAATAGCGCACTCCATCGCGCACCATCTCCTGTAGCAAGAGAGAAACATCACCGGAAAAACGCACGTGATTGAAAGCATTGGAAAGCAAGTTATGCAGCACAAAGCGTATCCGCTTATTATCCGCCCAGATTTCCATATCCTTTTTTATTTTTTTATCGTACCTGAGGTTAAACTGATTAATCCGCACCAGCTCGCCAACAGCAACCACTACCCCATCCACCAATCTTTCAATAGAATAAGGGGCCACTTTCAACTTGTCGGTCAACGATCCCTGAGTATAAATAGCCAGCAACTGATTGCATGCATCCAGCATTCCTAACGAGTTCCGATAGGCTACCCGCAATTTCGAAAGAATCCCTGCAGGCAACCCCGACTCCTGTT
>USSR01000778.1 GCA_900557355.1 uncultured Bacteroides sp. | reverse complement strand
ACTGCGCAATATCTTTGGTCGATAGATTTAGCCGTAACAGTGCACAAAATCTCAACTCACTGGCTGTGAGACTGGGAACTTAAAAAAGTATCTTTTTAAAGATTTATATCCGATTTTTTATAAGGAATGATTGAAAAAATAGAGAGATAAAGTTTGTCGATATTGGGCAAAATTGTATATTTGTCAGGTAACTATTATTTGATTATGATGTTATCTTCTTATAGTTTTTAATTAGTCTTGAAAACGTATAAGGATAAAGCTAATAATGAAGTTCATGTATTGAATATGTTAATTCTCGTAAGTGTTGATGATAGAGATATAATTGTGAAAAATGATTGGTGTTACATATTTAATATATTGAGATATAATGTATTTCTATAGAGTAAAACCTTTTAAATTTTATTATTATGAAACATGTATCTATTTTCTTCGTTATTTTATCTGTTTTTATTAATTATTCATGTACAGATGAAAGTCAAAACAATTTGTTGGATTTAGAAGTTAATGCATCGGCAATTACTAGATCATTGGCCCCTCCAAACTTTGAACAAGATTGGGAAAATCAAACATCGATTCAACTGACTGATAATAAGGTTGTTGATTTGCCTTGGGTTGAATATGCTCCTACAAGTATAATTTATGATATAAGGATGGACATAAAAAAAGAAGATGGATGGGTGTTCTTGAGTACTCCAAACAAAGATATTGGCAGTGATTATTTGATTTTTTATAATAAATATACCGGGATTTTAAAGGTGTTTTATTATAATCAGAATTCTTTCTTAAGTAATAATGCTGTTTGGGAATTTTTTGATGAAAGATTTTATGGCTATTTTAATCAGGGAACTACATTCACAGCGCCATTGGATCGGGCTTCTATTCAGCGTGTAGGTGTCAATTGTTTGAGCAATAACACCACCCTGGGCATTGACAGAGGTTGGAATTGTTTTCAGATACCGCTAACTTATACAGGAAAAACAGACGGGGGTTTCAATGTTTATTCAAAAGTGTTAAATATCTCAGAACTAACTATTACAGGAAATTACAAAGACACAACAACAGGTACTATTATCGAAGATCATTATTCCTCATCTCCAAATCTTTTGCAAAAAGGTGCAAATACCATTGTAAAGGCGGGAGGAGATGCAGCTGAAAAATGGGTGAAAGGAGAGGCTGAAAAGGCTATCAATAATTCTTCATCTGGAATTTTAAAAAATGTAGGAAATGTAGTTGCTGGTGGACTGGCTGGATTAGCAAAGGGAGGAGTTTCAGGATTGATAGCTGGAGGATTGAACGCTCTCTTTGGATCATTTCTTGGTTCGAAGAAGGTTAATGAGCCCACTATACAAACGGTTGAATTATCTACCAATGGAACTATTGATTTAAAAGGACAGATGATTGGTAATAGCTCGATTCCGGTATTGCCTTTGACTGCTATAAAATATGATGAAGGATTTGGGGCCTGGAATTTAACATCTGCACCAATATTAAATATAACAGGAACTTATCATGAAATAACGGCTCGACCAGATATTGCTTCTGCATATAATTGCAAATATTCTGGGAAATATTATAGTTTATCGTTTCATCCAACATTTAATGTAGTTATTAATCCAGCCATAGCAGATGAAGTAACTTATAAAGTTAGTTCTAATGTTGTCGAATTTGAAGGAAGTGAATGGGATACTCAATTTAAGGATTATTATAATAGAACCCCTAATCCTTCTTATACAGGAGTTTATGTTTATATACCAAGTAAAAGGTCTGGATACGATTTTACTCCAACGGTTATTCAGGATGAGAAGAAAGGCACAAAGGTTAAGTTTGCATCTTATTACGAATATCCGATTGTTATAGGTGATCCTGATACTTATATTAATGGTTATTCTACATATGCAGGGACTTTCAAGTTATATTCTAATACTATATTCTCATATATGTCATCTTATAATCGTACTGAAGTCGATGCTTTTCCCCGCTCAATGTGCAATATGTGTTTAAATGGTAAACCTGTATTGTATGTAGCGAATCTTGGGGTTAATGTTACTGTTACTATGACTGTGAAGAGTACAGGGCAGGAAATAATATCTAGTAGAACATATATACCGGAGTATAATATAAAATTTAAATAAGAATTTTCTCTGAATATTGTATGTGATTCATTTCATTTGCAAATACTTTCTATAGGTATGTATAGAAGATTTGTGTTTTTTATTTGTTCTTGTTTTTTAGAGAAAGTGTAAAAAGCTTGTTGCATTATTAGTTTACTGTAGGGGCAACGTTAGTTGCCACTACAGTAATATATAAATAGTCTAACGTTCTGGAATACCAAACGCTTTTATTGCAGCATTGTTAGATCTGATAGCCAATTAATCCAGTCAAAAGTAGAAGTCGTTTTCTTCCTGTGGCAGTAAAATCATCTATAGTTGATATACAAAACAGATATAGCAATTTTATTAAGCATAACTTATAAAGATGCCGGTTTTATTTGTTTTATTAAGTATAACTTATAGCTCTATCCTAATTGGCGAAAGAGAAATAAAAGCAATGTGACTGTCTTGGATTTATTTATTGCACTTCGAAACTCCCCTTCAACCGTATATCCTGTGAAGAAGCTCCCACCATCACCGAGAAACTTCCCGGCTCTACCGTGAACCGATTATTCTTGTCCCATAATCCCAAGTCTTGAGGAGTAAGGGTAAAGTTGACAGTTTGTTCTTCTCCCGGTTGCAAGTGAATACGTTCAAAACCACGCAAAACTTTATCGTAGGTGGTAACGCTGCTGAAATCATCCCGGATATAAAGCTGGACTACTTCATCCCCTGCTTTCTTTCCTGTATTCTTTACAGTACATGAAAGAGTGATATTTTCCTGCGGACCGATCACCGGTTTAGATATTTTCAAGTCTGAATATCCGAAGGTCGTATAGCTTAAACCATATCCGAAAGGATAGAGCACACCGTCTACACGGACTTTTCCTTTGGAGTCAGAGCCCGGCTTGAATGGGAATGCAAAAGGAATCTGTCCCACTGATTTCGGGAAAGTGACAGCCAGACGTCCTCCCGGATTATAGTCTCCGAAAAGAACTTTAGCGATGGCATCCCCCATAAATTCTCCGGGGAACCAGGCATGAATGATGGCAGGAATGTATTTGTTTGCCCAGTTGATGGTTGCTGCCCTTCCGTCCACCATCACTAGAATGACAGGTTTACCTGTTGCATAAACCGCTTCCAATAATTGTTGCTGCCGTCCGCAGAGGTCAAGATTGGTACGTGAAAACTCTTCCCGAACCGTTTTCTCATTTCCACCC
>USSR01000777.1 GCA_900557355.1 uncultured Bacteroides sp. | reverse complement strand
CGAGGAAAAGAGGGTGATTATTATCGTGTGCAGAATGTGCCTCATGGGCAAGTGCGTACCTGCACTTACTATGCCGAAAGCCAGCAGCGTTTCCGTCGTTGCGTAGTCTACACCCCGGCCGAATATGAAAAGAACACCAAGAAACGCTATCCGGTACTTTATCTGCAGCATGGTATGGGAGAGGACGAGACGGGCTGGATCACTCAAGGCTTTATGTATAACATACTTGATAATCAGATAGCGGAAGGAAAGTGTGTGCCTATGATTGTGGTGATGGAAAGTGGGGATATTGAAGTAGGTTTCCGTCCTCGTCCTGGAAAGGATGTGGATGCGGAACGTAATCTGTATGGCTCTGCGTTTGCTACGCTGATGATAAATGACCTTATTCCCATGATAGACGAAACTTTCCGTACTTATACAGACCGGGAACACCGTGCTATGGCCGGACTGTCATGGGGAGGAAAGCAGACTTTTGACATCACGCTGACCAACCTTGACAAGTTTTCATACATAGGCGGCTTCAGTGGAGCCATCTTCGGACTGGATGTAAAGGATGCTTTCAATGGTGTGTTTGCCGATGCAGACAGTTTCAACAAAAAGGTGCATTATCTCTTCTTGGGTTGCGGCACGGAAGAGAACATGGGCACCAAACAATTGGTCGAGAGCCTCCGTGACATGAATATCCGTGTGGACTTCTACGAATCGCAAGGAACGGCACACGAATGGCTGACTTGGCGCCGGTGCCTGAATGAATTCATCCCGCATCTGTTTAGAGGGAAGCAGAAGTAATTTTGTGTTATACAATGAATCTCCCGAAACAGTCCGGGACTGGCATGATGCAGAGTGTCGTATCAATATATCCGGTCGCTGTGCTGATTTGGGGCAAATATTCAAACAGAGAAATGAACATACGGAGATTTTTTTTACTTTTATGCAACTTGGTCGGCTATGCCTTAGGATTGCCGGCACAACAGACTGCCGTCAATCCGCTGATTTATGCCGATGTACCGGATATGTCGATGGTGCGGGTGGATGATACCTATTATATGAGCAGTACCACGATGCACATGGTGCCGGGGGTACCTATTATGAAATCAAAGGATTTGGTGAACTGGGAACTGGTGAGCTATGCGTATGATAGGTTGACCGACGATGTTCCTGCCATGAACCTGGATGACGGGCAGAATACCTACGGACGTGGCTCGTGGGCAAGCTGTATCCGCTATCACAAAGGGATGTATTATGTTTCCACTTTTGCACAAACCACCGGTAAGACTTATTTTTTCATGACACGCGATATTGAGAAAGGACCGTGGAAGCGTGTGGAGTTCGCACCGTCTTGTCATGACCATACTTTCTTCTTTGATGAAGATGGCCGGAATTATCTGATTTATGGCAATGGCAAGTTGTTTATTGCGGAACTGGAGGCAGATTTGTCCGGCTTGAAAACCGGTACGGAACAGGTTGCTGTTGGAGAATGCCAGTGCTCCGGCAGGCGGTGATATTATGTTGGGGGCAGAAGGCTCGCAACTGTTCAAGGTAGATGGCAGGTATTATCTGTTCAACATCACTTGGCCAAGGAACGGTATGCGTACAGTGGTGGTGCACCGTGCCGATAAGATAACGGGACCTTACGAAGGGCGCGTTGTCTTTCAGGACCGTGGTATTGCCCAAGGCGGACTGGTGGATACGCCGGACGGACGGTGGTTTGCCTATCTGTTTCAGGATTGCGGTGCAGTGGGGCGCATTCCCTATCTGGTGCCGGTGCAGTGGGAAGACGGCTGGCCGGTATTGGGGGTGAATGGCGTGGCTCCCGACAAGTTGGAGCTTCCGGCAGGCAAGGGACTGATTCCGGGAATTGTCTGCTCCGACGAGTTCGTGCGCAAGGCAGGCGAGGCCGACCTGCCGCTTGTGTGGCAGTGGAACCATAATCCGGACAATGCCCTCTGGTCTGTATCGGCACGTAAGGGTTATTTGCGATTGACCACCGGTCGTTTGGAATCTTCTTTTATGCAGGCAAAAGGGACATTGACGCAGCGTACCATCGGACCGGTTTGTTCCGGTTCTGTCTGCATGGACGCATCGGGCATGAAGGATGGAGACTTCGCCGGGCTTTCGCTCTTCCAGCACAAGTACGGGCAGGTGGGTGTGAAGATAGTGAACGGAGAGAAGTGTATTGTGATGGTGAATGGAGAACTGGAAGAACCGGTGGAGGTAGAGAAAATCCCGTTAAGCAGGAATAGGGTTTATTTCAAGGCTGAATGTGACTTTAGAGACCGGAAGGATATCGGCTATTTCTACTATAGCCTGAACGGAAAGGAGTGGAAGCCGTTAGGTAGCCCGTTGAAGATGGAATATACCTTGCCGCATTTCATGGGTTATCGTTTCGCCTTGTTCAACTATGCTGCGAAAGAAATAGGTGGTTATGCAGATTTTGACTATTTCAGGATAGAAGACAGCATGCAGCCTGCGGATACCTGTCGGGATGTGGTATACAGTGGCATCAGTGCCTATTTTTCGCCGATTCGGGCGGGAGGGGCGCAGCCTGATGCCGAAGGATTTATAAGACGCTGGCTGCTGTTGGAGCCGATTGCCAAGCCGAATCGTAGTAATGCGGTTTTTACAGACAGCTATATAAGGAAAGCATTTACAACGGAATACTTTCCGAATCAGTTTACGGTTCTTCCCGAAGCGGGAGCGAAGGTCAGGGTGGGCAATCAGAAACTGACATGGCATGCTTTGGACAGCAAGAACTTCAATGTTAAACTATTCCGCTTTGCCCATGGACTGGATAAGAATGTATATGGCGTTCTGTTTTGGGCTGTGACAGTGGTCAATTGTGCGGAAGACATTAATAATGTAAGGATGGCGGTAGGCTCCAATTCTGCATCCATGTGGTGGCTGAATGGAGAGGAAGCCATAGTACTTTCCGGAGACAGGCGCATGGTGAAGGATGATTGTGTATCACCCCGGTTGACATTGAAAAAGGGAAAGAATATCGTCCGGGGAGCGGTAATCAACGGTCCTGGGATGAGTGATTTTTGCGTTCGTTTTTTGGATGAAAAAGGACAACCCGTAAGAAATATTTCTGTCAGTTGTAAATAAGGGGCAGTTCATGGCTCTGTCCGGAATATGCAGTGGCACTACAGAGTATGCACTTCCAGGTGCTGTCTATTCAATTCCGAAACGAGTATTTAAATATTGAAATCATTATGATAGTAAGAAACAAATGGATAGGGGCTGTAGCCTTTATGTCGGCATTTTTTGTGGATACAGTTGTTGCACAAGTTGGAAAGCCGTTTATTTATGATCAC
>USSR01000776.1 GCA_900557355.1 uncultured Bacteroides sp. | reverse complement strand
TGTTCCAACAAATTATTCATTATGGGAATTATAGAAAGAAGTCCTACCAACGTGGTAGAACTTCCTTTTTTAATAAGTTATTTATTTACAAACTGAAAATCATATTCATTATATCTGTTACCAATATTAGGATATTTTTTTAAAAGCAGTTGTATATTAGAAACATCTTCCGTTGATAGATTTACATCTACCGCTTTTGCATTTTCTTCTAAATACTTAATCCGTTTAGTTCCCGGAATAGGAATTATATTTTCACTTTGTGCCAATATCCAAGCTAAGGCAAGTTGGGCTGGGGTTATTCTTTTGCTTTCTGCTATTTCTGCAATTTCAATAGCCAGTTTTTGATTATTTTCCCAATATTTACCGTTATAACGTGGCAAATGCTTGCGGAAATCATGTTCTTCCAATGCATTTACGTTAATAGTATTTGTTACTAAACCTCTGCCTAACGGTGAAAATGGAACTAAAGTTACACCTAATTCTTTTGTTAATGGCAGAATCTCTTTTTCGACATCATGTGTTAATAAAGAATATTCACTTTCAACCGCAGATATAGGATGAACATTACAAGCTCTTTTCAGTGATTCGGAAGAACATTCGCTTAGTCCCAAATAGCGTACTTTACCCTCTTTTACTAACTCTGCCATAGCTTCAACTGTTTCTTCGATTGGTATTGTGGGGTCAATCCGATGCGCATAATACAAGTCTATAGTTTCGATATTTAATCTTTTCAGGCTGTTCTCTACAGCTTGTTTTACATATCTTGGAGAAGCATCCACATAACTATCACCACCAACGAACACGCTACCTTGACTATTGCGTAAGCGAAAACCAAATTTTGTTGCAATGAAAATCTGATTTCTTTTTTCTGCTAATACTTTGGATAGCAATTCTTCATTAGCACCATTTCCATACACATCCGCAGTATCCCAAAAATTAATGCCAAGTTCTAAAGCACGATGCAATGTCTTAATGCTTTCTTTTTCGTCGGCTACTCCATACGCAGCACTCATTCCCATACAACCCAATCCGATAGCGGATAGGTTTACTTCTGTTTTGCCTAATTTTCTGTACTTCATTATTTATATTTTTTAGTCGGTACAAAATTAGGTAATGGAAATATGGCTGGTTAACACTATTCAAAGCATCATTTGCACAAATCAAATAATTGTTGTTCTCTAATTTCGCTTGGCGATTTTCCTGTGTGCTTACGATAGAATTTACTGAAATAGGCTATATTTTCAAATCCCAAGCTATAAGCAATTTCTGAAATAGAAAAATTACTATGTAATAAATACTGGGTACATTCTTTGATTATTCTTTCCGCAATCATTGTAGAGGTAGTTTTTCCAGTAGTATCTTTTACCACTTTATTTAAATGATTAACGTGTATAGACAAACGGTTTGCATAATCGGCAGGAGTGCGCAAACTTAATACTGAATGTGGATAATCAACAGGAAATTGTCTATCCAATAATTCTATAAATAATTCGGTAATACGTTGCGAAGCATTCGTATGTGATTCATATTT
The DNA here is from genome assembly GCA_900557355.1 of uncultured Bacteroides sp. Lineage (GTDB taxonomy): Bacteria > Bacteroidota > Bacteroidia > Bacteroidales > Bacteroidaceae > Bacteroides. The sequence continues at coordinate 1,786 of USSR01000776.1, read as the reverse complement.
ATTAGACTCCTGCATTTTTAAAGCTGTATGTATCAACAAATGAAGATAACAACGTAAAACATCATGTTTGTTTACATAGTCTGACTGGTTTTCTTCCTGCATTTTTTTGTATATATCCATGACTTTGGCAACTTGTGCGTCATTCAAGAAGAAAACCTTATCTCCAGTAACTTTGAATAATGGTGTATTAGCCAAAGAGCCATTCTTTTCTTCTGACTGAACAAACTGCTCATTGAATATGCAGAACATACCTTTCTGTTCTTCACTAATTGATTCCCAAGCATAAGGGACTAAAGGATTAGAAAATAACATAGCAGGACGATTTACTAAAATCCATTTATCTGCATAATATAGTTTTCCCACACCAATAATCAATGTGACTTTATAAAAATCTCTATAACTGAATTGTACTGTCCCAAAATTACATTGTCGGGAAAGAACATTGAAATATGGGTTCTCCTTAGAGTAGGTTGTACCCAGTTGAGGGTCACAACGCTGGATTCTTTTATAGAACTGTGGAATACTTTCGGACATAATATTCAATATTGTATCGTTAGAGTCCTATAATATTTTTAATTTTTTGTATATTCTCAATGGTTAGATTATCATTATTACATTTAGGACATAATATTGCTTCTGTTTCAAAAAAGAATTCATAATCATCCCGTTTTAGAAAGTACTTATTTTTACAGATAGGACAGGTAAATCGTATTTTCTTATTGAATAATATGAAAATAGAATCTTTTTTTGTGCGAAGATAACTCTCTGTTAATAAGGAAAAACCTATTGTTCTTCTTAGCCTTTTTACAATGCTTAAGTTTTGATTATCGGTGTCTTTTAATATTGAGAATATCAACTTGTCAATAATATCTACTGCATATATAAGTATATATGGGACTACCCAATAATACTGTTTGTAATATAGAGCAAAATCTTCTTCTTGAGAAAAAACAAAATTAAAATTTTGTGGTTCTGTTCGATAATTCTTATCTTTAGTAACAATATGTAAAGCATGATTAGAAATCCCATTAATCCCATATTCGTATAATTTGTTATAACGTAAATCGTGAACAAAATCAGCGTCAAATAAAGGATTTGTTAGGCAATCTACTGCATTCTTAATAACATCCACTTTGTTTATATTTTTACTACTTGGGTCATACGTTTCCACAGTATCTGAATGAAAAAATCTATATATAAAATCAGAACGATTATATAGTAACTGTTCTAATATTAGTAATTCATCTGTAAAGGGTTTACGAATTAATGCATAGGCAACTGTTATTTTTCCTCTTTTTGCACAATATAAAGATTCAAAAACAAAATTGATAAAATCCGACGTTATAGAAAGTATTATATGTTTAGTCAAGATTAATTCTAAATCTTTGTTTTTATTATTCCATGTAAGCCAGTCGATTGCATGAATTTTATTCTTATTCAGTTCGTCCATTCCAGTCTCGCTTCCATCTAAAATTGACTCTGTATGATATAAGTCCTGATAATTTTTTTCTTTATATATTTCCGTTAATTGGTCATATATTACAGCACAAATATCTTGAATTCTATGATAGCATTTAGGCAAGAAAATTTGCTCGTTGGGAGTAATTGCTAATACTGGGGCTGTTTTTTCTGGTTTCATAGGCTATAGATGTTTATAGACAAAGATACAAATAATGAAATGGCATACAATATTCATCTAAAACTATTTTTCTGAAAATAATGATGTCTTTGCATTTTTGTTGTATCTTTGCCCTAACTCAAACAACCACCGCAACACCAAGCAAAC
>USSR01000775.1 GCA_900557355.1 uncultured Bacteroides sp. | reverse complement strand
CCAGTACGACTACTGATTTTTCATTCTTATAATAGTTCACATCATACCCTTCAACGGCATATGTCATGTACAGGTAGTTAGTCAGTTCCGGATGCTCGGAAGCTACGGTATTGATACGCTTCACTGCCGGCAGAATACCCAACTCTTTACGACGGGCACGCACCATCAGGTTTTCCTTCTCCATATTACCTTGCGGATCGAGTACAAAACGTGCAATCTGGAAGTCAGAGAAGCCCAGCACTTTTGCTTGACGCAATACATCTGCCGGAATATCTTCCACCTTATTATATTGAGAAAGTTTCAACTTATAGTCAACAATGTTCTTCAATTTGCCAAGGAACCAGGGATCGATCTTCGTCAGGTCGAAGATACGGTCTATTGTATAGCCATTTTCCAAAGCTTCAGCAATAGCGAACACACGCAAGTCCGTAGGACGTGAAAGTTCGCGGTCCAGATCATCAAAGTGCAGGTCGTTGCCTACAAATCCATGCATACCTTGACCGATCATACGCAACCCCTTCTGGATAATTTCTTCGAAAGAGCGTCCGATAGACATGATTTCACCAACAGACTTCATGCTGGAACCGATTTCGCGAGATACACCAACGAACTTCGTCAAGTCCCAACGAGGGATTTTACAAATCAGGTAATCCAGTTGCGGAGCCACGTATGCAGAATTCGGAGTTCCCATTTCACCAATCTGGTCGAGCGTATAGCCCAATGCAATCTTAGCGGCAACGAATGCCAACGGATATCCTGTAGCCTTAGAAGCCAAAGCCGAAGAACGGGACAGACGAGCATTTACCTCGATCACACGGTAGTCGTTTGTTTCAGCATTGAATGCATACTGAATGTTACATTCACCCACGATACCCAAGTGACGGATACACTTTGTAGAGAGGTCTTGCAACATCTTCACCTGTTCGTCAGTCAGTGAACAAGTCGGAGCTACTACGATAGACTCTCCCGTATGGATACCCAGCGGGTCGAAGTTTTCCATGCTTGCCACTGTAAAGCAGTGGTCATTTGCATCACGGATTACCTCGAACTCAATTTCTTTCCAACCTTTCAGAGACTCTTCTACCAGAATTTGTTTAGAGAAAGCGAAGGAGCTTTCAGCCAGTTTCAGGAACTCTTCCTTATCCTGACAGATACCGCTGCCCAAACCACCCAGTGCGTAAGCAGATCGAACCATAACCGGGAAGCCAATGTGTTCAGCAGCCGCAATAGCATCTCCCATGCTCTCTACAGCCTGGCTGACAGGAGTCTTCATCTCGATCTCGTCCAGTTTCTTCACGAAGAGGTCACGGTCTTCCGTATACATGATAGCTTCTACCGAAGTACCCAATACGCGTACACCATATTTGTTCAGGATACCACTTGTGTACAACTCAGCACCGCAGTTCAAGGCAGTCTGACCACCGAAAGCCAACAGGATACCATCAGGTTGTTCCTTCTTGATGATTTCTTCTACGAAATAAGTAGTTACAGGCAGGAAATAAACCTTATCTGCGATACCTTCCGAAGTCTGGATAGTCGCAATGTTCGGGTTTACCAATACTGAACTGATACCTTCTTCACGCAAAGCTTTCAATGCTTGCGAACCGGAATAGTCGAACTCCCCGGCCTGACCGATCTTGAGTGCACCTGAGCCCAAGACCAACACTTTCTTCAAATTCTTTTCCATATATTCTCTTGTTGTCTATTAAGTTTCTTTCTATACATTCGGGCACAAAAAAAATGCGTTACCCAACAAAGGATTAACGCATTACCAAAGAACTAACAATATCTTCTCAGAGAAAGAGAAATCATCGACTAACGAATGAAATTCATTCGAATGCAGATTATATGTATCTCTTTTCCCGTGTTGTTGCATCGTTGCTTTAAAATTTGTGCAAAGTAACGACTTATTTCAATAATAAACAAATTATAGCCCATGAAATTAGCTTTATTATAAAGTCACACTCTCCTTACCACAAAAACACAATAAACCTACTACAAAACTTTCTCACTCCGGTTTTAAACTTTATCTTTGCACTGAAGATCTATATCTTCAAACTGAACATAAGCACCTTCAACTTGAAGATATTTATCTCCAGCCTGAATATAACTTTTCTTCCTAATCACAGGTATCTCCATCCCTAAAGAGAAGGCACCTCAAAGTTAAGGAGAGTCTTCATTTATCATTAACTGTTAGCACGAACATCATTAATAGCATTAAAATACAATGGCTGAATATGAAATGCAGGAGTCGAACCTGCCAAATGAAGAGGGCAAACGAATCCTCTTTCCACGCATGAAGTTATGGAACCAAGTAAATCTGGAATACATTGCGAGCAACATTAATTATGCCAGTACCTTCACCCCGGGAGACATCATCGGATTGGTACACTCGCTCACACAAGAGATTGCCTACCAAATGGCACAAGGCAATTCGGTAAAGGTAGACGGACTGGGCATCTTCACGCCAGCACTGGGATTGCGCAAAGGCAAAGAACGGGAATCGGGCGAGAAAAAGGGACAGCGACGAAATGCGATGAGCATCTGCGTACAGAATATTAATTTCCGTGCCGACAAGCAATTCATCGAGGAAACCGGAAGACGCTGCATATTAAACCGCTCGGAGATAAAGCCCAACCGCTCATCCTCAAAATACACGCCGGAACAACGGTTACAACTGGCACAAAAATATCTGGAAGAACATCCTTATATGAGAGTGAATGACTATTGCCAACTAACCGGTTTGCTGCGAAACACCGCCGCCAAGGAACTGAAGCACTGGAGGGAAATGCCGGAAACAGGCATTACCACCAACGGACGAGGTTCGCATAAGCTCTATGTGAAGCGGAAAGAAACAGCTTTTCCTTGAGGTTTCGATAAATATCGGTATCTTTGCAGTCATATTAAAATTCACGAAAGAAAAAACAAAGAAAATCATAGATATGACTAAAGAGAAAATCATCCTCACGGGCGACCGCCCAACAGGACGCCTGCACATAGGACACTATGTAGGCTCATTGAGAAGAAGAGTAGAGTTGCAAAACTCCGGTTTATATGACAAGATATTTGTCTTCATTGCTGATGCACAAGCATTAACAGACAATGTGGACAATCCGGAAAAAGTACGCCAGAACGTTATCGAAGTGGCCCTTGACTATCTGGCATGCGGACTGGATCCGGAGAAAAGCACCATCTTCATCCAATCACAAATTGCCGAATTATGCGAGTTGAGCTTTTACTTCATGAATATGGTAACTGTGAGCCGCCTGCAACGCAATCCTACTGTGAAAGCCGAAATCCAACTACGCAACTTCGATG
>USSR01000774.1 GCA_900557355.1 uncultured Bacteroides sp. | reverse complement strand
GAGATATTCCTGGTCCCCCATCGTTTCTGGTTTACTTTTCAGCAAGTAGTCAATAAGGTTTATGGTTGTTTCTCCTCCAATGTCTATCGCTTTTCCTGATGTTTGCTCCGTAATGGAAAAAGGCATAGCGACATCTTTGACGAATCTAAGCGTGTGGAGCCGGGTCTGAAGAGATAGTTTGTTGTCTTCCTCATCTGCACAAGGGTGGTAAATTATGTTCTTGTTTCCATCTCCAAAATTATTTTTATAGTCATAAATACTGTTTGCCGCTATCAATTGTATATTGTATTTTGAAAGATCGACCTGATTGCTGCCTCGTGTAATGCCTATCGTTATATCATTGGTATTACGTATCAGGCTGACAGTTTCTGTATTGCTTATGTTCTCCGGAGAAAACATTTGCAGGGGACCGCTATGCCATAATGCATCAAGATGATTGTTGCTCATGTCATTATCGGGTTCGTATTTTAAGGCTAGTTTGTCTATCGGATCACCTGCAGTCATTGATGATAGCCGGTAAAACTCATCTGTTTTTCCAGCCCATATAACAGCCGTACAGCCTTTCAGTCGATAGGGTATCAGCATACGATAGTCCGTATTTTTCAGCGGATTACCTTTTTCGATGAATGTCTGAAGATATTTCCCTTCTGCATCGAACACATAGACTTTTACTTCCTCCACCTGATCGGCAAACCAGTCTTCATTTACCATGTTATAGTCATACCTGAATTCAAGAAAAAGGTCACACTGGTCGAGATCGTCATGAAAGACGTCGCAACCGGTAATCCCTGCCGCCATAAAAGCGGCAAGGATTATTATGTATTTCTTTATGTGTCTCTTGATTTTCATCTATTAATGCAAATCAACACCTTGTGTCCAGTAAGTCCATGGATTGATAGTGATTTTTACAGAAATATATGCATCTGCTTCATCATCATCGGTACCCGGAGGTGTAGGATTGTCAGGATCAGACGGATCGGGAATCCACGGTGTTCCGGGGCCGCTCACGCTTTGAAGTTCAAGGTGATACCAGTTGTTACGCACTACTCCGTATCGGCCTAAAGCCATCTTTTCAGTTACATTCTGATCGTGACGGATCAGGACGTCATAGTAACATACGGATTCATGATAATAACGTACGGCACAGAAGCGTCCGATAATACCAGTTTTTGCATTTAATTGAGTAGCTGTAGCACCTTCCGAAAGACTAGCGACTACAGAATTTTTTGTATCTTGATCACCATCGAATTGCTCCTGTGTCATAATTCCCGCTTTCTTTAAGAATATGGGTAGGTCTACTTTTAGCCCGGAACCATCACTATGTTTTAAATATTCAGTTTTAAGCTGGTCTAATGTATAATAGTTTCCTTTCCAAGAGAAATAACTACTATTTTCGTTCAAACCATAGGGAGTGTACTTAGCCTTTACTACCACCTTGGTGGTGAATCCTAATTGCTGTGCCTTAGCTTCCATTGTATTTTCAAGACAATACAGACTTGTTCCCTTACTCTGTGCAACAGCAGGCATCTCCTCACTTTCGCTGTCTATATTTTTTAGATAATTGAAAGCTGCATCCATATTCGCTTCCATAGTACTCTCATTTGATACATCAGGTTGCTCGTCAGACAAGTAGTTTTTATCCCGACGATAAACTGCTCCAATCGTGGCATTATCGTAAGTGATACGTTCACTATACAGTTTCACACTCTTATTGGTAACGCTTAATTCCCAACCACTGAAAGCAAATGTAGCACCGTCAGGTTTTGTAGAAAAAGACTCCTTAACTGCAAGCTCTACTTTTGCGCTCAATCGATCCACAGAGATTTTAGCTGGATCGCTCTGTGCGTCCGTTTTTGCCTGATTGATGGCCTCACTGGTATATGCAGTCGGCTTATGTACCTTTACTCCCGTCAATGCCCCTTCTATGCCAGCTCCTTCGCCTGCACTCGCCATCATGAAATTTTCATTGGCAGCGATGTTGGCAATAGCTGCCTCAATAGCAGTGTTAATTGCAGACCAAGGTTTACCTTTTACAGTTTCTGAAGTTAAATCCCACCCGTCGGTGTAAGGATTGATAACCACAAATACTTTTTTTGTTTTCTCTGGTACTAATTTTGCATCGCTAGCTACAGCTTCCGGGGTCCCTGTTCCACCGGATTCTCCTCCGCTATTCCCAACGGTCAAACCATCAAAATCAGCCACATCAAGGCACACATCATCCTCGTCAAATAATAAAACTTTGACGGCCCCTGCTTTACTTTCCCCAGAACTTCCCGGTTTTTCTTCTACATTCACTGCTCTTGAAGTAGCTGTGTGACTTTGCAGCGAAAGCGACAGATACGCTTTGCCATCCAGTTCACCACCCGGAATATTCCCTTCCCGGGCATCTTCACTACTACAGCCGGCAAATATAAAAACTGCCAATGTAGATAATAGAAAACTTCTTGTTTTCATCATTGTTAAATGTTTAAATGTTGTAAATAAAAAGATAATTATAATATATAAAAAATCAATAATCTAGTTTACTCATCAATTCGATATTCTCTTCTTTTTTGGCTAATTCCTCCAGATTGAGATTTGCTTGTTTCAATCCGGATTCAGCAGCCTTATTTAGATGTAACTTTGCTTGTTCATAGTCACCTCTTAGCAGATGTAATACTCCCACGGCATTTTCGTATTCCGGTGTGGAAGTCTCTGCTCTCTTTAAGTATTTTTCTGCCAAAAGAGTGTCTTTACGTGAAAGTGCAGCCGAAGCGGCATTCAGATTGGCAATCTTATCATCAGGAAAGACGCTAACGGCTGTTTCAAATAATTCGATAAACTCTGGTGAACCATTTTTGTAAGTTAGAGCAACCAAATAAATTTCATTCAGACTCAAATTTTGTGGCCGACTATGAATCAGCACTTTTGCTTGTTCTATATTAAAATTCTGAACATCGTACTCTATTTTACAGATTGCTTTACGCAGATGTGGGTAATACTCACGCAACATAAACCGATAAGGATTGCCATGTTTATATAACATCAACGATTTCTTGCGACTGGTATTCGTTCGGTAGTTTATTTCAACTGGTATGTGATCTATAATATGAAGAATTCCATCCTTTTCTGCCATGTCAGACCTTGCAACCATTTTACGTAGTCCTTCCCAGTTTTCGCCACCATATTCCACCTTGTATAATTCTTTAGAGAAAGGGAAACGAGGGAGAAGGTAATTAACAAGTGCCTTTGCACGTCCTTCGGAAAGCTGTTTGTTAAAAAGGACAGAACCCTCCGGTGAAGCATAACCAATGACTGATATTCCACGAATGGTAATGGC
>USSR01000773.1 GCA_900557355.1 uncultured Bacteroides sp. | reverse complement strand
GGCTGGCGCTTTCGTCCGAGTTGTTCATTACCGGCACGCTGAACACCTTTGCCCGGCACACCAATGTGGACACGCAGGCGCGAATCATTGCCTACGATATCCGCGAACTGGGCGAGCAGCTTATGCCGCTGGGGATGCTGGTGACGTTGGATGCCATTTATAACCGCGTCATCCAGAACTGGAAGAAAGGCCGCAGAACATGGATTTTCTGCGATGAGTTTTACAGGGCGAGACGTTCTGTGACTTAATAGGTCACAGGGTCAATGAGATTTATTGATACAACTAATAGAATGTTGCTCAAATGAGTGGCTAACACCACAAAGGGGCGCACATAAACTGCCTACGGCATGAGTAGCAGCGCCATGTGAAAATGTCGGAAAGCTAGGCTGGAGAGCAAAAATTCGACCCAAACAGTTTTAGCTGTGGAAATGTTTGTAGAGGTACAGGCTGTCGAAGATTATGTAGTGGGCTGTATATGGTGAGAATCCCGCAAGGGGGACGAACTGACGATTTAAAGGGTCTAAAATTCGAATGCGTTGAAAAGCGTATGTCCTAACAGGACGCTGATTACCGAAAAGTAGTTGGGTAGAAATGAAAGTCGGAATACTGTTAAAGGCAGTATAAATCAGCAGGCTCAAAGGAAGCACCTAAGTACAGTATCGCATTCTATTGGAACGTCGGAAGCAGCAAACGGTGAGCAGTGGCGACTGCTAAGACCCGTTGGCAGACAAATACATAAGCTGCCTTTATTGTTGTGAAAGCGGAGGCACGAGCGATGAAATTTCTGTAATGGAAATGGAGCAACAGCCTCTAGTGGGAGTGCCGCAACTAGCAGCGGCACAAAAGTAAGTGCAATAAAATAATGTAGTCAACATTCATAGGTTCGAGTATGACTAAGAGAAACCAACCAACAAAGGTGGTGTTGACTATGCGAAGAAAGGATATCAGAAAGCGGAAAGGTATTCGGTACGCCGAATACTACAATATGGTAGAAATTCAAGACGAATTATATCGGCAAGGAATGATGAAAAAGAAATTCTACCATCTTATGCCGATAATTGCCAGTCCACAAAATATCCGACTGGCATATCGCAATCTGAAAAATAACAAAGGAAGTAATACTCCCGGTGTAGATGGAAAAACCTTTGCTGACTATGCAAAACTTGAAGATGTTGAACTAATAAGAAAAGTGCAGGAAAGGCTGCTCAACTATCAGCCCAAGGCTGTTAGGCGTGTATACATTCCTAAATCAAACGGGAAATTGCGCCCATTAGGGAATTCCGACTGTACTGGATAGATTAGTACAACAGAGCATATGCTCTGTAAAGAAGGGTATGCAGATGTGTTATTTGAACTTGGGAACCGTATGTCACCCTTACAAAGTGTGGAATACTGCGATAACAGACTGGCAAGGTTTGTGGCATCCAAAGGAAAGTGCGAAATCACAGGGAAATTGTTATCTGTGAATGAAGTTCACTGTCATCACTTTCTGCCGCGACATCTAGGTGGAACAGACCAGTATTCAAATTTGCGTATAGTTCATGTGGATGTACACAGGCTTATCCATGCTACTACTCCGGAAAGTATTCAATTTTACTTGCGAAAAACAGGTTGTTATAAGAAACCATGTCTTGATAAAATCAACCGCTGGCGTGCAAGTGCCAATCTTCCCGCTATTACGTTATAAAAAATATATATAATCCTTACTTTGAAAGTGACTGCATTAACAATGAAAAACTTATCCCATGGAACGCCGTGTGCAGTGAAAGCTGCTTGCACGGTGTGGACCGGGGCGAAAGGCTCGAAAGAGTCTGACCTATCGGTATTTCTGTTCCGCTATGAGTACAGCGCCAATTTCTTCTACAAGCTGTGGAAACGCATCCGCAAGTACAACGGACTTGTGACCGGGCTGACGCAGAATGTGGACGAACTGCTGCGCTCCGACACGGCCCGCCTGATGCTGGCTAACTCAGAGTTTCTCGTGATGCTGAACCAGAGCGCCACCGACCGCGCGGAACTGGCGAAGCTGTTGAACATTTCCGACAACCAGCTTGGCTATGTCACCAACGTTCCTGCAGGCTGTGGACTGATTCGCTGCGCGGGCAATATCGTACCTTTCACAAATTCTTTCCCCAAAAATACTAAGCTATATAAATTGATGTCGACCAACCCATCTGAGAAAAGGGAGTAAAGCCATGCAATACAAAAATAGAGGACCGCCGAAGCGGTCCGAAGGGGTGCTACAAACTTGAATTCGACGCTATGATATTTCCTTTTCGTCATCTCTCGGTGGTCGAACATAGCGTAGCATTTCTTTTACACAAGCACCGAATTGCAAGAAATTGGATTTTGCTTCTTTTAGTGTTATTCCATGATTGGAGTCGCTTGGCTCGTTATCAGAAGTGATGAACGGGTCATTCTCCCAAAAGCAAACGGGACAAATATACCCACAATCTTCATCTGCCGGGACATTGTAGGTAAGAAATCCACAACAAGGACATGGATATTTTTTCATTACGGAGTTTGTTCGCCCCTTTCATTTTTCAAATTTATAGACCTATTTTAATGCTGCCAAATATTGTTTTCCAAATCCCGCAGCCGTCCCTTATAGTCATCTATCAGAGCCTGAACATTTTCCCCCTGCGGGAAGGTCACCAGATAGCCGTCCCCAGCTTCATGAAAGCCGATGATTCCGGCAAGCCCTGCCATCTCGGCCACTTTCAGCAGGGTGTGGTAGTCATACTCGGCGGCACTGATATATAAATTCATGGGAGAAACCTCGCGTTTCAAAGAGATGATTCTATTATAGCAACATCTTTTCATAATTGCAAAGAAAATGCTGTATCGTCCAGAATCGGAAGATACAGCATTGCTTTTTTATATGTAATGGCCCTTTGTCTGGCCTTGACCGAGCGATTGCTCTGGCATGGTCTAAGGCGCAGTGGTGTGCGGGATGCTTCCCGCGTTTGTTTTGATTACGAGACTTATTATAGCGGCGACTTGTGTGTAGAATTTAAAAGCTGTTTGAACGATTTTGAAATTCAATTTGAATAATTTATGACGAGGGGTGATGCCATGAAAGATATTAAAGAAAAGCCAACCGCGTATATGCCGAGAAGCAATGCAACCGGGGAAATCCCGAAAGCTGCGCTGAAAAAGGCGTGGGCGGAGGCCAAGGAGAAAAGCCGAACCATGCTGCGAGAAAGCACTTCTACGCAGGGAGACGGTGATTATACAACTGCGCAAGATACCAGCTCGGTGGTAACCGATACATCCTATTCGGTCATCAAGCAAAACACAGATTTCACCGTGCAGCAAGGGCGTG
>USSR01000772.1 GCA_900557355.1 uncultured Bacteroides sp. | reverse complement strand
GATAAAGAGGATCGCCGCGCATTGGATCACAGTGAAAAAATTCTTCGCAATATTTATAAGAATCTGCCAGTAGGTATCGAGCTTTACGACAAAGACGGGTATCTGGTAGATATGAATGATAAAGAACTTGAAATATTCGGCTTGGCGGATATGAAGGAAGCACTGGGGGTATCACTGTTTGAGAATCCCAATATCCCCGAAGACGTGAAAGAAAAATTGCGTGCCAGAGAAAATGTGGACTTCTCGATCAATTATGATTTCTCAAAGATCGACCGATACGTCACAAGTCGAAGAAAAGATATTATCAATCTTCAAACCAAGGTGGCTCTGCTTTACGATTCACAAAATCAATTCAGCAATTACCTGTTTATCAATATAGATACAACAGAAACCACCAGTGCATACACCAAAATACAAGAGTTTGAACATCTGTTCCTCTTAATAGGTGACTATGCCAAAGTAGGTTTTGCCCATTTTAATGTAATGACGAGAGACGGGTATGCCCAGGATACATGGTATCGGAATTTAGGTGAAAAAGAAAACACTCCCATGCCCCAGGTTATCGGAGTATATTCACATGTGCACCCGGAAGATTGCGCTGTCCTGAAACAATTTGTAAATCAGGTTAAAGAAGGGAAAGCCACAAGTTTAAGTAAAGAAGTACGCGTTAACAGAGGTAACGGAAAATATTCGTGGACCAGTATAAACGTAATGGTCAGGGATTATCGTCCTCAGGATGGAGTTATTGAAATGCTGTGTATCAACTATGATATCACTCCCTTGAAAGAGACAGAACAGAAGCTGATCATTGCCCGTGACAAAGCCGAAGAACTGGATCGCTTGAAATCTGCCTTCCTTGCCAATATGAGCCATGAAATACGTACTCCACTCAATTCTATCGTTGGTTTTTCCAGTCTGCTGGCAGAAACAGACGACAGGGAAGAACGCCAGGAATATATCAAAATAGTAGAAACAAACAATGAATTGCTTCTGCAACTGGTTTCTGATATTCTCGATCTTTCGAAGATAGAGTCCGGAACATTCGATTTCGTACGCTCCGATCTGGATGTAAACGAAAGCTGCATGAAAATCATCAAGTCGCTGGAGATGAAAGTACCGGAAACTGTAGACCTGGTCTTTGAGAAGTATATGCCCGATTGTCATATTTATACAGATAAAAACCGATTCATGCAAGTCATAACCAATTTCATAAACAATGCATTGAAGTTTACGAAGCAAGGCACTATAGCTTTGGGATATGAACAGACGGCACCCCACGAAATAAAATTCTATGTACGTGATACAGGTGTCGGGATTCCCAAAGAGAAAATTGATAGCATATTCGAACGGTTTGTGAAACTTAATACTTTTGTACAGGGCACCGGTCTCGGACTTTCCATCTGCAAAAGTTTAGTATCTCAGATGGGAGGAAAAATCGGAGTGGAATCAACTGAAGGAGAAGGTTCATGCTTTTGGTTTACTCATCCGTATTAATCATTTTATTTATTACCTTTGCGCCCTATTTACATTAGAGACGCAACCATCATGCAACAGAATACACAACGACCGGTAAGTTCGATAGCTTATCCGATATTGATCGCATTAAGTATTTCCCATTGTCTGAACGACTTATTGCAATCCGTCATAACCGCCACATATCCGCTTTTCAAAGAGGACTTGACATTGAGTTTTGCACAAATCGGATTGATTACGCTGGTTTATCAGATGTCCGCATCGGTGTTCCAACCCGTATTCGGATTATTTTTTGATAAGCGCCCGTTTGCCTGGACACTACCGATGGGGATGTTGTTCACTATGACCGGATTGTTGAATCTGGCCTTTTCCACAAATCTTTATTGGGTATTGTTCTCAGTGTTCATCATAGGTATAGGTTCTTCCGTACTTCACCCGGAAGCATCGCGCATCACTTCGCTCGCCTCCGGAGGCAGAAGAGGCCTGGCACAATCCCTGTTTCAGGTGGGTGGCAACCTGGGAGGATCATTGGGTCCGTTACTGGTAGCTTTAATTGTAGCGCCTTATGGCAGACACAACATCGCATTATTCGCAATTTTATCAGTGATAGCAATCATGGTAATGATACCTGTCGGCAAATGGTACAAAAGATACATTACCCGGATGAAACGTGACCATATTGCCCTACAACCTCATATGCAGATGCCTTTGCCTATGGAAAAAACGGTCCTTTCCATTTCTATCCTGCTGATACTTATCTTCTCCAAATATATTTATATGGCAAGCTTAAGCAGCTATTACACTTTCTATCTGATTGATAAATTCGGAGTAAGTGTACAGGACTCCCAACTTTACCTCTTTGTGTTTCTTGTGGCTACAGCCATCGGTACACTAATGGGTGGTCCTATCGGAGATCGTATCGGAAGAAAGTATGTCATCTGGGGTTCCATCCTCGGTGCCGCACCTTTCAGTATGCTGATGCCTCATGTTGGCTTGCTTGCCACAATTATTATGAGTTTCTGTGTCGGCCTGGTTCTTTCATCTGCTTTCCCCGCCATCCTGTTATATGCGCAGGAGCTATTACCCAGTAAACTGGGACTGATTTCCGGATTATTTTTCGGATTTGCTTTCGGAGTGGCAGGTATTGCTTCGGCTGTATTGGGAAATATGGCGGATAAGTTCGGCATCGAAGCTGTTTATAATGTCTGCGCTTATATGCCGTTACTCGGATTGGTTACCTGGTTTTTGCCTGATCTGAAGAAAAACCGTAAGCAAATACCTGATTAGTATGAAGAAACTTATAAAATCATCCAAATGGGCAAGACGGATCAAATGGTCTATCCTGACCGGCACAATCCTCATCTTTGCAGTAATAGTTTGCGCTAATTACGCAGTACGCCATACAGCAAAAGCGTTTATATATCAGAATATCGATTCTATTCCCCAGAATAAAGCAGGTCTTCTGCTTGGAACCTCAAAACTATTACGTTCCGGACTTCCCAACCAATACTTCCAGAATAGAATACAGGCAACGGTAGACTTATATAAAGCTGGTAAAATAGAAGTGGTTGTAATCAGTGGTGACAACAGTCGCGAAGGTTATAATGAACCGGAAGATATGAAGTCGGAGCTGATGTTACGCGGTATTCCTGAAGATAAGATTTATCTGGATTATGCAGGATTCCGCACTTTGGATTCCGTAGTTCGCATGGAAAAGATTTTCGGACAGAAAAGCTTCACAATCATATCACAGAAATTTCATAACCAGCGTGCTATTTACATTGCGTACGCCAAAGGATTACAGGCTGTAGGATACAATGCCGAAGACGTGAATGCCTACAGTGGTTTCAAAAAT
>USSR01000771.1 GCA_900557355.1 uncultured Bacteroides sp. | reverse complement strand
TCAAGCATCTGCTGAGAATCGACTATATCCTCCATTCGTCTGAGTTTCAAGGGGTAGATTACTTCTCTCCGGATTTGGAGTATAGTGATCATAATCCGGTGGTGATGAGAATGAGGTTATAAACCTTACGCTGTATATCACTATATAGAAAGGCTACAAAAAAGCCAGTTAACTCATTATGAATTAACTGGCTTCCCATTAAAATAAAATCCTTCTTTTTAACTTTAAAACTTGTATTAGAAAGTAACTTTTACTCCTAATTGCATAGACCATGCACTACCAATGGTATTGGTATATTGCCATGATGATCTTTCTTTAAAAGCTTCACGTGAATTAGCATTTATCTGGTAAGTCAAGGGTTCACCAACTTTGCTAGCAGTTTTTAATAACTGTACATTG
This sequence comes from uncultured Bacteroides sp., assembly GCA_900557355.1. GTDB lineage: Bacteria > Bacteroidota > Bacteroidia > Bacteroidales > Bacteroidaceae > Bacteroides. The sequence continues at coordinate 2,947 of USSR01000771.1, read as the reverse complement.
TCATAACTCTTGAGACCACAAGATTGATATGCTCCCCATTTTGAATTAATCATATTTCCTACATTCAGCATATCAAGGCTAACCTGTATTCCATATTTACGCCCACCTAAAGTTGCATAAAAATCCTGAGCAATTTTAAAATCAAAGCGATTAATCCAAGGTGTTAAAGATCCATTACGTTCCACATATTTTCCCTTACGATCTTTAAGATAAGAATCATTGTTCACAAAATCCCAAAAATCTTTAGCTTGATCTACAGCAGAATAAGTAATAGCACCACTTTTATCTGTAATATCAACAAAGGTCATTTCATCCTGAGAGTTAGGCACGTATATTAAATCCGAATAATTGCCATCACCATTCATATCATTATAATATGTATAGGAATAACGTCCTGTATGATATCCTGAATAAAATAACGAGAATGTTGTCTTTAAGCATTTAGCATAATTAATTTCATAAGAAGCATTAGCAATAATACGATGGGGCGTAGAAAATAAAGAATAAGATACTCCAGGATCATTCAATGAATTTACTGCCACATTATTTTGCCATGCTGAATTAGGTGCTGACCCAGGATTTGCAGTCAGATCTTTAGCCATTGTATAAGTATAGCCGATAGACCCTGTAAAACCAAAATCGTATTTCTTTGTCAAAATAGCATTAAAAGAATATTGATATCCTTTATCTTCTCCATTAGAAAGTTTTACTACTACATTCTTACCATTAGTATAATCATTATACTCGTATTTTTTTGAAGCCCAATAAATACGATCCGGTTGTTCATTATACACACCCGTAGGCTTAGCCTCATTCATATTGATCTGCGCAACATTATAAATATCTCTTGTATACATTGCTCCAACAGATAACATAAAATCATACGGCAGTTGAATATCCACATTCAAATTACTACGCCAAACTTGCGGCATCTTAAACTTAGGATCTACATATGCTATAACATCAGGTGCTTGCTCTGAAGGTGTAGAAGGAAATAAACTGGGATATTTCTGCAGAGTTTCTCTATAATTAGGATTAAAACCAAAGTCAGCAGGTAAAGAGCCCGGATTTTTTTATGTATTATACTCTACCATATTTTGGTATAAGCCCGAATTACTTGGTTGATTAGTGAACCATACAAAAGGTAACAATCCAGTAAAGATTCCTGTACCTCCTGATACAATTACGGAGCGATCACCTTTTACATCCCAATTAAAACCGACTCTTGGCGAAAACAAGACTTGCGTCTTCGGCCACTTAGAAATATCGACATGAGTATTATTTACAAAAGCTAATTCCTCTATTGACTTGTTAGAATCCAATGAATTCATATATATTGGCATATCCAGACGTAAGCCATAAGTCAAACGAAAATTAGGAGTAAGAGACCATACGTCTTGGGCATACACACCAGCCATTCCGAATGTCAACTCAGAACCTGGAGCATCATTACCATTATACCCATATGTAATACCATAAATGGTAGGTACTTTTCCCTGCATAAAATCATCCATTGAATCATAACGATAATATCCGTAAGGGCCTCTCAAATAAGAGTTTTTAAAATATTGGCGTTCAAAAGAAACGCCAGCAAGCAATTCATGTTTTCCTAATGATATACTCACATTATCAACAAGACTAAATACATTATTGATAACCTGATTATTAGGAGTAAACACTTCTGTACCTAAAGTTATATATTGCTTTCCGTCCTTATATATATCGACAAAAGGAAAATCAGAGCCTTTCTGCTCGCGTGTATCACTAATATGAGTATATGTGGCTAACAGTTTATTCTGAACATTATTCGAGAAACGACTATTTAACTCGCCTGTTATCGATGTTACTACGTTTTTCATCTTATAGTTTGAATTACCAAAAGAAAAGGCATCCAAACCATAACGATTAGAATTAGTACTAGTTATAATAGTGGACTTAGCGCTTACTTCTCTGTCATCTTCTGAGGAAACAGAATTAAAACGCACTGTCAACTTATGGTTCTGATGTATATTCCAATCAATACGAGCCATTAACTTCCAATTATCACTTTGGAAATTATTGAAGTTCTCATACTGTCCGGGGTCATAATCATATTTAGTTTTAACAAAGTCACTGATAGTACGCATATCACCCACCCAAGTACGTGAGATACGTTTTCCGCTATCCCCTGTTCCATTTTGATCTTGATTAGGAAGCCAAGTTACCCCCGGAGTTTCCTTATTTTCAATTTCAGCATTCAAGAAGAAGAAAAGCTTATTCTTAATGATTGGACCTCCAAAAGTTACACCATATGAATGAGAGTTGTATTCTTTTGCTTTAAGAATATCCTCACCGTCAATAGAGCTCCCTGCAAATCCTCTTGGTTTATGATAGGTATATGCAGTACCCGAAAATGAGTTTGTTCCACTTTTTGTTACAGCATTAATAGAAGCACCTGTGAAGTTGGAATATTTAACATCGTAAGGAGAGACATTTACAGTAATCTCATCGATTGCATCTAAAGATATGGGTTGAGAATCTCCTCCAGGTAAATTATTAGAACTTAATCCGAAACTATTATTAAACGAAGCACCATCAATCGTTATATTGTTATAACGTCCATCACGCCCCGCAAAAGAACTGCTTCCACCTGCATAAGGAGAGAGCTTTGTGAAATCTGTTATACTTCTGTTAATAGTAGGTAAAGTGTTCATCTGACGTTCACTTACATTAGTAACAGTACCTATTTTTTCGATAGTTTTTGGTGCTGTTACTACTACTTCATCCAACAACTCTGAACTTTCTTTCAAAGAAACATTCAATACGTAGTTTTCTCCTAATGACAACTGGATGCCCTTGTAAATGGCTGACTGATAGCCGACATAGGTGATTTCGACTTTGTAAGGACCGCCTGTACGCATACCTTGCAGATTGAATTGCCCACTGACATTGGTCACTGTACCATAGC